>DAISXU010000013.1:0-31808 GCA_036825655.1 Flavobacteriales bacterium
GTAGGATTTCAGTTGCTCCAAGAGGTAACGGCTTTTGCCGAGACAGCCATGTCGCGTCGGAAGTTCCTTTTGCACTACTTCGGAGAAGAGTTCGATGAAACTTCCGGTCCAGGTGCTGACATGTGCGACAACATGCGCCATCCAAAGCCGACCCGAGACGGACAAGAAGAAGTGCACATGATGCTCGGAATGATCACTGAACACAAACAAGCGTTTCGGGTTCCTTTTTATACCGGGGTGTTGTGCGGCGAAGCGAATCGTGAGATTGCAGATTACAAAGGCACCGAAAGTTCATTCTGGGAGCGGGGGATTGAGCATGATCAGCGGCATTGGAAAGCTGTCATTCGTCAGATGGTGGTTTTGGGATTATTGAGAAAGGAAGTGGAGAGTTATGGCACCCTGAAACTCACCGAGGCTGGCCAAGCATTTCTCGCGTCACCTCATGAATTGAGGTTGGTCGAAGAACGCGATTATTCAGATGTAGACACCGGAGATTCGATGACCCAAACGCGGTCGAATGGGGGAGCTGCATCTGACCCCAAGCTTCGCAAATTGCTTGCGTCCCTTCGGAAGGATGAAGCAGACCGTTTGGAGCTTCCACCTTATGTGATTTTTCAGGACATTTCTTTGGACGAAATGGCAATTCACTACCCCTTGAATGCGGATGAATTGCTCAGAATCACGGGTGTAGGCTCAGGCAAAGCCAGTAAGTATGGAGCACCTTTCTTGGCCTTGATTCGCCAATACGTCGAAGAGGAGGGCATTGAGCGTGCTGACGACTTATTGGTCAGGTCGACTCAATCCCGAGGGAACTCGAAGGTGCACATCATTCAACGGATCGACCGGAAGACCGAATTAGAAGATTTGGCCAAAGACCTCTCCATGTCCATTGAGGAGTTGATTTTAGAGTTGGAGAACATCGTGGCGGCCGGCACCAAGGTGAATTTGGATTACATCCTCAATGACCTTTTGGGGGAGGATGGCATCGAAGAGCTTTTTGATTTTTTCCGTGAAAGCGAGGATGCGAGCACGGCAGCAGTAGTGGAGGAGTTTGGGGATGCTTACACGGAGGAAGAATTGCGACTGGCTCGGATCAAATTCTTGAGTGATTTTGCCAACTAGGCAAATCGTCAGCCATTCCACCAAAGGTCCATGGCGGCTTTCCATCCCATGCGCACCGCGGCAAGGAGCATGAAGCAAGCGAACACGAATTTCACTAGGACAGGAGAGAGTTTAAGGGTCCACTTGCTTCCGAAATAAGCGCCGATTACGAAAGTTGCCGCCAAAACCGCTGCATACTTCCAATTCCATGCCCCTTCTTGTGCGTAGCTCATCACTGCGAGGACGCCAATCGGTGGAAGCATCATCGCCAGGGAAGTGCCTTGAGCCCCATGCTGAGACATTCCCAAGAAGTAAACAAGGGCAGGCACGATGATCATGCCACCGCCGATTCCAACAAATCCACTGACGACACCAGCAAGGAGGCCTATGGACAGCAAGATGAGTAAGGTGTTGAGGTCCATGAGTTTTTAGAAATCTAGGCTAAATGAGAAGTTGAACAGCCGTTTTTGCCAGCGGCCATCGTCGACTCCAAATCCCCAATCTGCTCTCAGCCAATAACCTGCCATGCGCGTCCGAAGTCCAAATCCCAATGCCCAAAGGATGGGTTCGTGGTTGTTGTCGATGGTGACGGTTACTGGATTGGCACTGATGGTCTGGAAATTGAATCCGTTTTCATCGGCGTAAGGATGCACTCCATTCCAAGCTGCACCGCAGTCCATGAACCCCACCGCTTGAAGGTGGCGAAGAAAATCAGTAGGGATGGGCTTGCGGGTAAAAGTAGTGACCAGTGGCAGGCGCAATTCCGCATTCAACAAGGCCAAGTTGGAACCGTTTCGAACGTTGTTGACAAAACCACGCAGCGGAGTAATCCGCGTTTGGTAAGCATACGGAACGCTCGCATCAATCGGAGCATTGGCATTGGGGGTCAAGGACAGGACATTGTCCACGCCGCCGAGGAGGTGGAGCAAGCGATCGCGCCCAATGGACCAATTGCCAGCTGCCCTGAAGGCAAAGAGAAAGGACTTGTAAATCGGGGCATAGTGCCGAAAATCAAAACCAATCGTACCAAAAGTCGCCGCTGCTTCGTCGGTGTTGAGGTAATATTCCGCCCAAACTTTGTAACGAGTTCCATCGCGCAAATTGATGTCCAATTCCCGTGATGCGTCGTGCACATAGCTCAGTACACCGCCGAGCTGGTTGGTCCGAACGTTGGGCAATGCCAGGTTGAAGGCGTCGATGGTCAAATACGCGGAAACATCCAGTCGATAAATGGCCTCCAATCGAAGGCTTCGTACCTCGTCCAAAGGGTAGGAGAGTTGATACCTGAAGGCATGAATGTACGTTTCAACGAGTGACCTGTTGTCACTCGAAATGCGTTCTTGTCCCTGACGTGAAACGCTAAACGTCCTGTCCATTCGCTTCGACAAATCGGAGTAGGAGAGTCCTACTTGGCTGTTTCCTAAATTCGCCGAGAGCCTGAAACCTGCAATGAATCGGCGGTCTTCGAACAAATCGCTCATGCTGACCCTCGTCAACCCTCCAATTCCAGGTTGGGCAGAGATTACTCCTTCGTAAGATTGATAAAAAGCTCCGCTGAAGGTGTTATCAAGTTGAGATGTTATCGATTCGAGGGCATAGTTTAGTCGGTAATTTCGGGGTTTAGGCATGGACGGGGTGACGCGTTCACCTGCAGACGTTGGTTCCGCATCCGATGTTCCAGCTTCTTCTACCTCTACTTTCTCCACAAGCCCCAAAGGGCCAAAGACGAAATCCCTGAAATCCACTTCGCCAAGACCAGGTTTCCAGCCCCAATCTTGCGTCCATTGCCTCGCTGGCAAGCCATCGGATGGGTCAGATGTGGGGCTAGCATAGTGTTTTTTGTCTTGCACAAATCTCAAATACGGATGCCCCATCAATTCATGCACGTACACCGTACCACCTTTTGATGGCATCAGATCATACTGAATGACAGGGGCTTCAAGCGTTTCGGCGATTCGGGTCTGGATGAATGACCTGTAGTGGATCGCTGTGTCAATGGACTCAACTACGCTATCCTTCCAGGCAATGAAGCGTTGCTGTTGGTGCTCTGCATCTTCTGCTAGGAAAGTGATTTTTGCCTCGGGAAGGGCCCTTGGATAGCGCTCATTAACGGAGGGCGTTTGGGTGATTTGAGTCCAAACAAGTGGCTCGTCGAGGGACACTTGGAACACATCAAACGAAGTTCCAGGTGATGGCCTTTCGCCTTTTTCCCCGAGGGCGGAAGTGGGCCTGTTGGAAGTGAAAAAAAGAGACTTCCCATCCAAGGAGTAATGCACATCGAGGTCATCGTATTGATCATTCCAAAGTGGCCGGTATGTATTGCCAACGAGTTGATACAAGTACAGGTCACATTCTCCATTGTGAAGGGCGCTGAGGGCGATTTGACGGCCATTCGGGGCAAAGTCCATGGACCGAATGCAATCGATGTTCTGCAATTCGCGGAGTGACTCTTCATCACGCTCCAAATCAACCGTCACCAACTGCACATTCCCTTTCGATTCGAGGGTGTAGGCGAAAATGTCTCCCTCAGGATGCCATGCAAAAACTGGAAAATTCCCACTGCTTGATCGGTCAATGCGATGACCGTGCTTGCCAACCTTCCGGCGATCGCCCGTTAGGGCATCCACGACTTCCACGCGAATTTGGGAGCGTTCTTCTGTGGCAATGGCCCAACGCGAGCCATCAGGGGATGGCGCCCAAGCGATGAGGTTTCGATCCAAACGAAGCCGGAGCGGAAGAGCGCCCGCATCACGGGAGGCGAGCCGCCGATTTTTCTTCGTGTTCACGGCGGGAAGCAATTCCTCCAGTGGCTCAGCAGAGCGAAGGTGGTAACGAGAAACCTCAGCGAGGAGGTCATTGAGGTTGAGTCCCGTGGCAAACTGGAATCCGCCTTCCATCGTCTTGCTCACGCGCGACATGTAGATGATGTTGGCGATGACGGGTTCACCAAAAACATCCACTACGTATTTCCAAACACCATGACCTAATTCGTCCACTGGCAGGCTTCCGCTCAACTCAATGCGCTCGAATGCGCCTGTTCGCGCATGGTCATAAATGGAGGCTGCGAGCTCCGCACTCCAGGGGTCTGAGACGAAATGGAACAATCCCTCAGTGAACCAAGAAGGAAATGTGATCAACGTGTTGTTGCGCACGGCGTCTTGCCAGCTTCCACCGTATAGAATTTGGTTGAATAAGATGCGCGCCAGTCCTGCTTGCAGTTGTTGTTCCAAGTCTTGCGCATTGCCAGTTCCGTAAATGAACAGCTTTGTTCCAACCAAAGTAGCAGTGCCACCAATGTTATTTGCGGCGCTGATTTGGCCTCCAATGTTGGATTGTCGGAAAGCTTCATAATCCGTGTAAACGAGGACTTGAATGGGGCCTTCCAAGGATCGGTCAAAGATGGATTCCACCCGTTCCCTGGCCAAAGGCAAAATTTCGCCTACTTGCTCGGCCAATGAACGTCCGCCGGGATAGAAGTACACGTCGAAGGTTTCCATGGGAAAGTGCATCCAAAAGAAATCTTGATATTGCACGCGGTTTTTACCGAAGGTCATGTTAGACCCATCGTAAAACTGACCAGATGCAACGCCCACCGCCAGCGAGGTCAGCAAAAACATGCAGACTTTGAGCAGTTGATATGTAGGAATGTGGCGCGGCATGTTGGAATTCTCCGAAAATTACGATTTCAAGCGGAATGGAAGGCGGATGGACCGGGATTCGTTGCGAAATTTGGCAGATGGAATGCATGCACTGGACTTTTGGGCCGTTTCAGGAGAATACGTGGCTCGTGAAATCGGATGATGGTAGAGGAATTGTCATTGATCCAGGCATGTCCAATGCTGCAGAACAAGCTGAATTTGAGGCTGCTTTGCGGGATGCTGGGGTTAAGTTAGTGGGGTGCTTTTTAACCCATGCGCATCTGGATCATGTTGCTGGAGCAGCCTACATCCACCGCAGATTTGGTTGCCTTCCCCACTTGGCGATGTCCGATCGAGTGACCTACACTCAAGCCCCATTGGCTGGCAAGATCTACGGATTCGAAATGGAGGACTTACCTGATGCCATCGAAGAGGATTGGAATGCGCGGCATGCAATCCAGTGGCTCGATCAAGACATCGAAGTGCGCTTTGCGCCAGGTCATTCGGCTGGGCATGTCGTATTCGTTTCCCACGACTCTGGCTGGGTAATTGCTGGCGATGTGCTCTTCCATGAAAGTGTTGGGCGAACAGATCTGCCGGGAGGCGATGGTGAAACCTTGCGCCAATCCATTGAACGCGAGATGTTTGACTTGCCAAGTGACATGCAGGTCCACTGTGGCCACGGGCCTTCGACTACGATTGGCCACGAAAAGATGCACAATCCTTTTGTGAATGCGGCCGGAACAGGCCTCCTCCAAAGCCAGTGATCAGGCTTTTTTCAGGTTGAATCGAAAACTGGTTCCTCGATTGATGCTCGAGGTTACTTCAATGCGCCCCCCGTGGGCTTCCACAATGTGCTTGACGATGGCTAACCCGAGTCCAGAGCCACCGGCCGCCCGCGAACGGCTTGCGTCCACGCGATAAAACCTTTCAAAGATTCGAGGCAAACTCACTTCAGGAATCCCAATCCCATTGTCTTCTACTTCCACGGTGAGGTGAGATTCTGTTTCCCGCAAACGAACGGTAGTTAGCCCATCGGGATTGCCATAACTGATCGAATTGACGACCAAATTCGTGAGCACTTGTCCCATGCGTTTTTCATCACCCAGAGCGAACAGTTGACGGGCACCATCGGTGTCCAACTTGAGCTTGATGTTCGAGCGTTTTGCCTTGGGGTCGAGCGTGTCTAAAATCTCATCGGCCAAAGCGACGATGTCAAAACGCTCCAATTTCAATTCCAATACGCTGCTTTCAATCCGGGCGATGGCGTCCAGATCATCGATGAGTCCCGTCATCCGATCGATGTTGCGGACCGCCTTCAGGAGAAACTTCCGCCCAAATTCAGGATCGTCAATGGCGCCTTCGTGTAAGGTGTAAACAGCACCTTGGATGCTCTGAACGGGTGTGCGCAACTCGTGCGCTAAATTTCCTATGAACTCCTTTCGGAAGTCACCAATTTGCTTCCATTTGCTCACCTCAGAGCTTTGCACATTGGACCATGTCTTGGCGAGGGTGCGCAAGGTGCCAGGCCAATCATCCCGCATCCTCAACCCATCACCTTGTCCATTCACGGGTTGCATCCGATCAATGGCTTCCAAGGTGCCCTTCAATGGCCTGAAAATCAAAAGGTGGAAAATCCATGCATTGAGGCCGGCAACAATCACCGCAATTCCGAAACATCCCAATATTCCTGGCAACCAAGCAGATGATTCTGTGGCACCAGTCCCCATGATGATGGTCAAAATAACGAATGCCAAAGTGCCTGCCAATGCGCCAGTCCAAATGGCCACCATGGCTGGAGACCTCAATCGGTTCATATAAGAATTATGGCTCAAACTTGTATCCTACGCCTTTGACGGTTTTGAATCGATGATCGCCAAGCTTTTCCCTCAGTTTCCGGATGTGCACATCAATGGTGCGATCACCTACGACGACGTCATTGCCCCAGACACTGGAAAGGATGACCTCACGGGTAAAAACCCGTCCGGGTTGCGATGAAAGCAGACTCAGCAGCTCAAACTCCTTTTTGGGCAAGCTCATCTCTTCACCATCCCTCAAAACCAAATAACGCTCACGATCGATTACAATTCCAGAATCGACTGATTCCCCTTCTACCTTCATGTCCCCTCTGCGCAAAAGGGCCTTGATTCGGCTCACCAAAACGCGCGGCTTAATGGGTTTCATGATGTAATCATCTGCCCCAGCATCGAACCCTGCGATTTGACTGTAATCTTCCCCTCGCGCAGTTAAAAATGCGATGATGGTGTCTTTCAACTGTGGCTCTTCACGAATCTGGACACACGTTTCCATTCCATCCATTTCGGGCATCATCACATCCAGTAGGATGAGATCTGGAAGCATTTTCCTTGCCAATTCGACTCCTTGTCGGCCATTGGAAGCGGCATGCACGATGAATCCCTCCTTCTCCAAGTTGTAGGATAAAATGTCCAGGATGTCTGGTTCGTCGTCTACGAGGAGGATGCTTTGCTGCGCCATGGTTTTCGGTTTGTCGCGAATTTCGTGTCGTCAGGGTTTACGCAAGGTAAACTAAACATGAGCGTTTTGTCACGGCCATGTTTATTCCTTGATTCTACTGAATTTCAGCGCCCTTAACATCCATTTTGGAAGTGGCCCATCCGGGTCTCGCTTCTTGACATCCAAGAACAACCCCCACTTTTCTACAATAGGCACTTTGTGTACTTCGATCAATTCAATCCAACATTCATCTGGGTCGTCGATGTAGGTGCAATGCACTTTGGTTTCGCCCATTCCAATCGCATCGTTTGAATCGCATCGAAAACCAAACCCCACTTGCTCTAAAGCACCGCCCAATGCCTGCATGCCGCGCACATCGAAGCCCAAGTGAGCGATTCCAGAGTCGCACCAAATCCTATCTTCAAAGATGAACCGTCCTTTGCGATCCAAAGATTCAACGAGCTCGATGTAGGTCTGTCCTGTAACGGGCCCAAACCCTCCAGCTCCCGGATTTTTTTGCGTTAGACGCACCCGCCTATATCGTTCTTTGCCTCCCGGCAATTGGGCCCAATCGTCAAAGCATCCCGACTCATCGAATAGGATCGCAGAATAGCCGAGCATGTCCGCATACAGCGTAAGTGCCTTTTCGATGCTGCTCACCCCAACGGTGCAACCCATGACGCCTCCCGAGGGATGTTTGGGCCGCCCAAACCAATCATTGGCCTCCAAAACCTGAAACAAATTGCCATCGTAATCCCGCAAGTAAAATGTGGCAGCACCCCAAGGAGTTTTGGTGATTTCAGCATCCACGTCAATTCCATCGATGGACCTCGCATGATCGTGCATCCGATGGATTTCAGGCGTTTTCATCTGCACTGCAGTCAAGCCCAAGTCGCCTGGTTGAATCACCCAATTTGCTGGTTTGGGCTCAAAGGATGTTGGCCTCAGCACTTCAAAGGCGCAGCCACCTTGCAAGTTCATGACCATGGAAGCCCGCTTCTCAATGGTCTCTCCTCGGGTGTGACTGTCCATCAAGGGCGCTTCTTGAACGGAATCGAAAAACGGAATGTCCATCCCAAACAACCGGCGATACAAGCTCAGCGTTCGGTCCATGTCGGTGATGGCAATTCCAATGTGCTGCATCCCTTGGATGCGGTATCCCTTCTCACTCATGGCTATTGTTTTCAAAGAGTTGGAGGTAGTTAGTCCATTTTTGAGCCCGCTCTTCATCGTTCCAAAATGCCCGAGCGGATTGGCTTCCTTGCTCATCTAAAAAATGCCCGTACCACCAAGCTCCTATGCGGCTTGCAATGGTTTGGCCCGCTGCGATTGCTACCCAAGTCCAAATTGCTCCGAGGGATTCAATGGGGAATAACACCGCGATAAAGGTGGCCACAACGGCCCAAAGAATGGGGAATGCCGCCATTCCTCCGGCCGTCTTGAACGTGCTCACAAAGCAGACGTCTTTTACCTTCTTGCGTGCTTGTTCACGCAGAGCTACCGCAAGTGCATAATTCAGAGCGTTGGGCAAGAGGACGAAAGGAGAGAGTAACCATGTCCAAGAGGCCCTTTTTCTCGCATTTTGCATCGAAATCCCTAAGTCTTCAGGACGCACTGAAGTCCCAACGCCCGCCTCTTTCGCTTGCTTCCAGGCCTCTTCCACGTCGGCGATGAAGGCTTCATCCATGGATTGGAGTGCGCTGATGCGCCCCCTCAATTCGGGCCAAACTTCTTTTGGCTGTTCTGTCGACCTCAAAGCTTGTACAAAAGGCAAGATGCTGGAGTAGTGCTTGGCAGGCTGCACATCGACCATGAGGGCCTTCAAGGACTCGGCAATGGCCTTGCTCCCCGTATTCGCAGGGAGCACGCCTTCTTCATTTCGGAGGCCCTGCCAGGGGATGGGCTGGCCGATGCGGTATCGAATTCGCCTCCTCAAAGAGCCATAATCCTCGTAATCCAAACCCACCGGAAGGAGCACAATTTCATCGGCTAACTCGGGATAAGTTGCTTGAGCTAGATTCAACATGTCAATGACCCCGCGCTTCAAGGGCCTCAAGGAACGTTCTCCGTGGTGGTTCCCCTCTGGGAACAGCCCAATTGCGGCCCCAACTTGCAAGCGGTCGACACAGACCTTGAATATTTTCTGATTCCTCTCGCCAATGTCAGCCAGCCGATCCCGACGACGGTAAATGGGCAACATGTTGAAACTGAACAACAGGGACCGAACCGTTGGTTTCTTAAAAATGTCCGAGCGTGTAAGCCAGTGCAGGTGATGCTGAGACAAAAGCGTACAAAGCACCAAGGGGTCCATCAATCCATTTTGGTGATTTGCAACCAGAATCAATGGGGTGCCCGGCTTTGGAACATGCTCCAGGCCATCAACGCCTTCAATGCGGTGAAATCGCGTGATTCCCGCAATTACCCAGGGAAGGGCCAGGGCATAACCTACATGCCGTTTGTGGACAGGTGGTTGATGGAACGGTGTGTGGCCACTCATCTCAGCGTAGCACCAGTTGCTTGTTCAATGGCCTGTCGAATGCGATCCACGGTCTTGTCGATGTGTTTATCGGTAAGCGTCTTTTGAGGGTCTTGCAAACGCAATGACATGGCGTAACTCAGTTTTCCATCGGGCAATTTATCGCCTTGATAAACATCAAACAACTGCACTTCCCGCAAGATTTTTCGCTCTGTAGCGTGAGCAATTCGCTCCAATTCACTGAAGGAAATTTGTTCATCAAGAACAAAGGCCAAATCCCGCCTTACCGATGGGTATTTGGGCAATTCGTCAGCTTTAATTGCGCGGTTTGACATCCAATTCATGACCGGCTCTAAGGCCAACTCTGCTCC
Source organism: Flavobacteriales bacterium (assembly GCA_036825655.1). Lineage (GTDB taxonomy): Bacteria > Bacteroidota > Bacteroidia > Flavobacteriales_D > Sanyastnellaceae > JALQTD01. Next base: position 10,062 of record DAISXU010000013.1, read on the forward strand.
ATAAACAGGTGCGTCCACATCGGTCATTTTGAGCGCTTCTCCATGGAGGCCTCCAGCTCTTGCAATCACCTCTCCTTCCAATGTCCAAGTCAATCCACCGACCAATAAACCTGCGGTTCCTTGTTCTACAGATAAGGCTTGACGAACGCCAAGGGCATCAAATACAGCCTCCAATTCTGCCTTTAAAGCGAAGAAGTCGGAATCATCCTTGGTGTTGTTCCAACGCTCTGGCGCCTTTCGCCCCACCATCCACAAGGCCAACCATTCTTTCTCGATGAACCCTCCTGAGTCCAATGCATAGGTCCTTCCCAACTCAAACAGCCTCATGTCTTTTCGTTGGACCTTCCGATTGCGTGAAATGTTCTCGAGGCCTTGAATCAAAAGGGACTGCCGCATAACTCCTAAATCTTGACTAAGCGGGTTCAAGATGTCGATTGCCGCTTTGGGGTCGATAGAGGATTCACCGGTACGGGCGTGCAGTTCTTCTGCGTAAGCTTTTCGAGTAAGGGAGTTGTTCATGACCTCGTGAAATCCGCGACTCACTAAGGTCTGTGCTATGCGCATTCTAGGAATTTCGCGATCAATGCCCCGATTCAATTGTGCCGAGCTCGACATGCGTTTTGGCAGAGGGACGTGGTCAAACCCGTGAATTCGCAAGATCTCCTCTACGACATCAGCAGGGCGGGTGACATCTGTTCGATAGGCTGGGACCAGCAAATCCAACCCTTCTTTGGACTCGGATTCAATCACAATGTCCAAAGAACCTAAAATGCCCCGGACCCGTTCTCGCTCGATGGCCATTCCGATCAAGCGATCCAAAGCGTTCCACTCCAGTCGCACCTGTGCTCCAGAGAGCAAACCAGGGTGTTTGGACTCGAGGTAACCACCCACCACGTTTCCTCCACTCCATTCGCAGATGAGGCCAGCAGCCCGTTCCAATGCAGACAGGGTCGCTTCTGGATCGACTCCCCGCTCAAACCGGAATGAGGCATCCGTTGATAACCCATGTCGCTTCGCACTTTTGCGAATGCTCACGGGCTCAAACCAAGCAGACTCCAAAAAGACGCGTTGGGTGCCTTCAGTAACGCCACTTTCCTGTCCTCCAAAAACTCCAGCGATGCAACGAGCTCCCTCTGCGTCGGCAATGACCAGATCGGCTGCATCGAGTGTTCGCTCCACTCCGTCCAATGTGGTCAAACGCTCTCCGGCATGTGCCCTGCGCACTTGAACTGCAGCCCCGCGCATTTCATCCAAATCGAATGCATGCAAGGGGGTCCCCAGTTCGTGTAAAACGTAATTCGTTGCATCCACGATGTTATTGATCGGACTGACCCCGATGGCTTCTAACCGCCTCTGAATGTGCTCCGGTGAAGGAGCAACAGCCACATGTTCAATCACCAAACCCAAGTACCTTGGAGCTCCTTCTCCATCCACGACATTTAAGGTCACCATCGGGTGATTCGAAGCGGGATTCAATGCTGGGCTTTGAGGACGGTTAAGGGGCAGCCCTTTGGCTTCAATTCCATCGACTGTTCCATGCTCCAGTCCTGCCTTGAGGTCCCGAGCTACACCCCAATGGCTCATGCCGTCTGTTCGATTGGGTGTGAGCCCAATGCTGAATACCTGGTCGCTTCCAACCTGGTAGACTTCAGCGGCTGGAGTGCCTGCGGCCCAATGATCTTCCAATTCGATGATCCCATCGTGGGAGGTTCCCACGCCGATTTCATCTTCAGCGCAAATCATTCCAAAGGACACTTGACCTCGGATTTTACCTTTCTTAATGGTGAAGGAGTCGCCTTCGACCGGATGCAATGTTGCGCCCACCGTTGCCACAACAACCGTCAGTCCTGCCCGGGCATTCGCTGCCCCACAAACGATTTGTAAAGGGTTGGCTTCGCCGACTTCAACGAGGCACACTTGCAAACGGTCTGCGTCGGGATGTTGTTCGGCGGAGGTAATCTTACCTACAACTAGGCCATTGAGACCTCCGGGAATGTCTTCTGCTTCTTCGACTCCCTCAACTTCAAGCCCCGTGGCGGTGAGAACAGCGGCCACTTGATCTGCCGGAAGTTGTACAGGAATCAACTCTTTGAGCCAACGAAATGAAATGTTCATGGATTCGCGATGTGGTGCACAAAGGTAGCAGGACGGCAGCGATTCACACGTTCTGAATCGGTGCATCGTTGCTGCGTGGAATTTTGGACTTGATTCAAGAAAATTGATTTAACTTCGCCGTCCCAATTCGGAGCTTGCTTCGATGGAGCATCGGGATGTAGCTCAGTTGGTAGAGTACGCGTCTGGGGGACGTGTGGTCGCTGGTTCAAGTCCAGTCATCCCGACCTTGAAAGAGACCCGAAGCCGCGTGCTTCGGGTTTTTTTATCGTTGAGAACCAAAAAAAATCGTTTCGCACCATGGATTACGAATTTGAACGTGATTGGCAAATCCTCCTGCGGCTGATGGAGGAGCGGTTTGGAGAGCAAGCGGATTTGACCTCCATGATTTTTGCAGTGGGCCTGCAAGAATGCGGGCAGGGCTATGGGCAGTTCAAGAAAGACGCAAAGGTGGACATCATGCATGTGGGTGTTTGCACCTTATTGGTTCCCTTTGGGCATTACGAGGAACTGGGAACGGACGCTGATGGCTGGCCACATTTCAAGCAGATTCATCCCATTTCAGCAGCCACAAAGGAGGAGCAGGAATTGATGATGAAGCGCGCATTGATTGATTACTTTCAAGTCTGGATAGACGGAGGTAAAAAAGTGTAAGCACAACGGGCGGCCATGTTGATCATGGCCGCCCGTTGTGCTTTCAACCCATCAGAGCATCACTCAATGAAGACGGTGGCTTCACTTAAGGTCTGCTCCTCAATCTTAATCAAACCGGTTCCATAGAGCGCAGCTTTGCTTGCTTCAATGTCCAAAACAGCAAATCCTGCTTGCCCGGCTACGTAGTAATCGGAGAAGTTGAAAGTGACCATTCCGGCGGCGTTGGACACGGCAGTGGTGTCAAAACGGGGCTCACCAATGAAATCTTGGTCAACTGATCCGAAGGCGTACAACCTCACGGTGGCTCCTTGCACAGGCGCGCCAAGCTCGTTGAGCACGATGACATTCGCGATGGTATCCTCAACTTCATAACATCCTGAAAGCCCAATTGCACCAAATAAAGCAACAAGCAGGGCATATAGGTGGTTCTTTCGCATATCCGATTCTAAATTTGCAGACTAACTCCGGTCAAATATCCGATAAAATGACGAATATAAAACGTACCCTCACGCTCATTGGTTGCACGGCGATGGCTTTGGTGTTGCTCTCGGCTTCAAATTGTTCGCGTCCAGCGATGCCGGGAGGGGAACTTTCCAAAGATGGGGGCCCCCGTTTGGCGCAAATTTCGACGCGATTTGGTGACATGGTGGTTCAGTTGTCGGATTCCACCCCGCTTCACCGAGATAATTTCATCCGATTGACAGAAGAGGGATTTTATGACAGCTTGCTGTTTCACCGGGTCATTCAAGGATTCATGGTGCAAGGAGGGGACCCCAATAGCCGCAATGCTTCTCCCAATGCCCGTTTGGGTAGCGGGGGGCCGGGGTATACCATCCCAGCAGAAATGCGAGCGGACCACCTTCACTTCAAAGGTGCGTTGTCCGCAGCGCGCCAAGGGGATGCAGTTAACCCTGCTCGTGCATCCAGTGGAAGTCAATTTTACGTCGTCCAGGGCAAGCGGACGACCACTTCACAATTGATGAATTTTGAGGGAAGCTGCAATCAAAAGAATCCCGGTATCGGTTTCAACTACTCAGAAGAGGCGATGGCTATGTACGACTCCTTAGGAGGAACGCCATTCTTGGACATGGAGTACACGGTGTTTGGATACGTCATTGATGGACTCGATGTCATCGATTCGATTGCCGCCACGCCTACCCTGCGAGGAGATCGGCCAGTGAAAGACGTGGTGATGCAAGTCAAGATGCTGAACTGATGATAGATCAATTGAACGGCTTCAAAGCTGAAGTGGAAGCGGCAGAATTGGATTCGCCGGAGGCGGTGGAAGCATTTCGTGTGGCTTGGCTGGGAAGGAAAGGAAAAATGAAAGACCTCCTTGCCGCCTTCAAAGACGTGCCGGGTTCCGAGAAGCGTGAAGTAGGGCAAGCATTGAATGCGCTGAAGGGGCTAATCGAGGAGAAGGTATCGGCAGCAGGATCCGTGAATGCGGGTGTAGAATTGCCTTCCTGGGGCGATTCGACTCGGCCCGCAGGGGGCATTCCTGTTGGCACACACCATCCGCTTGCTGTGGTAAGGCGTGAAATCGTTGGGATTTTCGAACGGTTAGGATTTGCCGTTTCAGAAGGTCCAGAAATCGAGGATGATTGGCACGTATTCAGTGGATTGAATTTCCCGCCTGAGCATCCTGCTCGTGACATGCAGGATACTTTTTTTGTTGGAAAGGAGCCGGATTGGCTGTTGCGTACGCACACTTCATCGGTTCAGGTTCGTGAAATGGAAGCTCACGTTCCGCCGATGCGCCTGATCATGCCTGGCCGCGTGTTTCGAAACGAAGCCATTTCGGCGCGTGCGCATTGCATGTTCCATCAAATAGAAGGCCTATACATTGATGAAGACGTTTCCTTCGCCGACTTGAAGCAGACCTTGCTTCAGTTCGCACAAGCCTTTTTCGGCCCAAAAACGCGCATCCGCCTGCGTCCTTCTTACTTCCCATTCACAGAGCCGTCCGCCGAAGTCGATGTGTATTGGGGATTGGAAACTGAAGTTGATAAGCGCATCACGAAAGGAACTGGATGGCTGGAGATTTTGGGGTGTGGTATGGTAGACCCAGCTGTTTTGGAAGCTTCAGGAATTGACTCGAAGAAGTACAGTGGATTTGCCTTTGGAATGGGCATTGAACGCATCACCATGCTGAGGTATCAAATCGGGGACTTGCGAGCCTTCTTCGAAAATGACCTCCGTTTCTTGGAGCAATTTGCAGGTGAGGCCTGATCAATGCCCGAGTGGCAGGGTAATGGTGAGTCGCTCGCTGTTGCCGTTTATGCGTTCTACCACGACCCTGGCAGCCAACTTCTGAAGCTGGTCATAGAGTCCTTGCCAAGGAGCATTGCCTTGACCTTTGCCAGCGAATAACGTGCTCATTTCACGGGATGAGTGGGTGTGCTGTGATGTGACGTGAAATTTCCATTCCATTTCATGTTGCTCGATTTGCACCCGAATGGGTGTTTTCCCTTCTCCCCAAACCTTGAATTGGTGCAACAAGGTGCGCAGCGTTTTCTGGATATCAGCATTAACAGCGAGGTTCACTTCGATCGGAACTTCCCATGAAATCGGATAGGCGAGCTCCTCGTCCAATTGCTGCAGGAATTTCGCTATTTCTTGATATTCCGAAGGGCTTGGGGCCTGTGCGAGTTCACTTTCGAGGCGCGTATGCGCGGGCTCGTCAACCTTCATCAAGCCCATGGGCAACAAAGATCGAAGGCGAATGATTCGGCTGCGCTCTGTGCGGAGGCTTTTCCTCATTTCCCGGTTGTGAAGCGCCATGGACAGGAGACCGAGACTCAGCAATGAGACCACCCAGGGCCAACCACTCGGACGTTGACTCCCCTGTTGCTGAGTGAATTGAATCGCCTCATCGAATGCATCCACATCCATCCAGGAGCTTTGAGTGAATTGCTTGATTGGACGGTTGTCTTGGTTGATGTAATGGCTTGCGATTGCGAGGTTGACGCTGTCCAGTGTTTGGTAAGAGGCCAGAGCTTGGGTGAGGTCATTTTGGCTGGCATAAAAACCGGCATGTTGTCGAAGAGCCTCGGCATAGAGCCAATTGTTCCCGGCATTCTGAGCACCTTTCAAGGCGTCGTGGTAGGCCAACATGGCTAGGCTTGGCGCAGATGCGCGCACGGCACATGTCGCGAGTTCGAGCGAAGCGACCGCGTAGGCCTCATCGTGATCGCGCGGAATCAGAGAGCGAGTCGTTTTTGCCCAAGCCAATGCTTCCAAGGCCAAAGAAGATTCGCTTTGCAGGATGTTCAGGACATCTTGGTGGTGCTTGATTTGTTGATCCAACGGCAACTTCTTCAGGGCCAGGTCAAGCGCAACTTGGATGGAGTCAGGGAATGCCAAGTGCTCCATGATGTAACTCTGGGTGCTCATGGTTTGCAACCAGGCCAAATTCTCGTCCGTCGCCCCTTCTGCTTGGATGGTTTCAAACACCGCTTCGACAGCTTCTTGAGTGGCGTACCAATTGCCTTGTATGAAAGCGATTCGCGCCAGAATCGCTCGCAACTCAGTGTGTTGAGGGTGAAATTCCAGTTCCTTGTGAACGAGTTGACGCGCAGCCTCTTCTTGGCCCATGTGAATTCGCACTTCAGCCAGCGCAAGCACCAGCTCCAATCGGGTGTTGGAAGAGCAAGAAGTGAGGTAGTATTCCGCTTTATCTGCAGCGGCTTTTGCTTCGGCGATGTTCAAGGTTTGAACATTGACCTGAGCGATACCACGATTCGATAATGCGAGTTGACAGGGCTCAAACGTGCGCTTCTCCACCCCATGGAACATCGCCAATGCCGCTAGGGGCTTCTTCGCCTGGAGCAGGGAATCTCCTAAATCCTGCATGCGTTCGGCTTCTGCACTCCACACATCTTCAATCGGAGATTGGACGTGCAACTCATCTCGTCCTTCAGTTTGCCCGAATGAAGGCGTGAAGAACATCACGGCCACAGCGAATGAGGCAGCTTTTGTTTTTGAGATGAATGAGTGAAATGGACCAATGCACATGGAGTTCGAAAACTACCACATAATGTCAGCATCGCGCCTCGAAGATTGGGATGTTTTCGGCGAGCTCCGGTTGAAAACTGACTGCTACTTCAGTCCCTCCAAACAACATCCATTACCACCTCACCAACTGATTGAAGTGTGGCCGTCGAGATCACTTCCATGTTGTCCGCATGGGTGTGGTGATGTGGACCATATCCCATGGGCAGAACGCGCATCCTGTAATGCACAATGTTCGCGCTTGGAATGCCAGCGAACTGGCTGACGAAGAGGTTATCGTCAATGGTCTGGGGGGTGACTTCGGTGGTGAAGAGATCCCCGTGACCCAATCGATCAGCTGCCTTCCATATTTTTTTCACGAGCGCAGGGGCAAATGACATGGAAGTCCCTTCCATGTTGAAGCGCGCATCTTCTGCACCCACCATGTCGAGGAGGATGCCATACTTCGCCTGGTAGCCAAATGCATGGGGTTGATTGGCCCAAAATTGGCTCCCCAGGCACCACGTCAAGTGGCTGTTACCAGTGTTGGGTGCCCATTCTGGGGTCCCATAATCTTCTGCGTCGAAGAAAATGATGTCGACTCCTAAGTCCAATGAATCAGCACCAAGGTGTCTCGCAACTTCCAAGAGAACGCCGACTCCAGAACCACCGTCGTCCGCTCCGTCAATCGGTTCGCGTTGACGAATGCTGTCCTTGTCCGCGAAAGGACGGGTATCCCAATGGGCATAGAGGAGAACGCGTCCTTTGCGCTCTGGAGCGAAAGAGCCGATGATGTTTTGGATGTTCAAGATGGTACCGTCGAATGCACGGACCCTTGCAGTTTGCACGGTGACTTCTGCCCCGTGGCGATCGAGTTCTGAGGCCAACCAAGCTCCGCATGCTTCGTGCGGCGGAGTGTTGGGGACGCGTGGTCCAAAATCAACCTGTTGCTCAATGTAGCGATAAGCGGAGTCCGCATTGAAGTTGGGAATCACCACATCTTGCTGAGGTTCGGTAGATTCCTGCTGAGGTCGATCAAAATTCTGATCAAAAGACGGAGCGTCTGAACCACTCGGTGAACATCCCATGAAGAAGATGAAACAGGCTGTCCAGAAGCCCCACTGATTTCGAGGTTGCGCGTGGGTCATTCGATGTTCCATGAGCTCCCCTCTTTACCGTCTTGGATGTTCACGCCTAGATCGCTGAGCGCATTCCGAATTGCATCCGCAGTTCCCCAGTCTTTGTTGTTTTTTGCATCGCTTCGAAGCTGCACCAACAGGTCCAATAGCGGAGGCGTTAGGCCTTCCATGGACTCACCACCTGCCTGCGGCACTCCCTCTCCATTGAGGCCCATAACATCAAAAGCGAAAGCTTGGAAAGTGCCTGCCAGGACTTGGATTTGATCGGCATTGAGGTCCAATTGTCCAGCTTTGGCAGAATTCACCCATTTCACTGCTTCAAACAATGTAGCGATCAGCTTGGGCGTATTGAAATCATCGTTCATGGCGTCGAAACACCTTTGCCTCCAGGCCTCGACGTCGATGGGTCCTGGCTGAGACTTTGCTTGCACTCCAGCAAGTGCTAGCATGGCTTGCATCATGCGCTCATACCCTTTTTCGGATGCTTGCAGGGCTTCGTTCGAGAAGTCAAGCGTGGATCCGTAGTGCCCGCCTAGCATGAAGAAACGAACGACCATCGGGCTGTACCCTCGCTCAAGCAGCTTATGATTGCCTGTGATCAGCTCTTCTGGGGTGAAACCGTTGCCTTCTGATTTGGCCATTTTTCGGCCATTGACGGTGAGCATGTTGCCGTGCATCCAATAGGTGACGGGTCGCTCAATTCCATTGGCTCCAACGTTTTGTGCAATCTCGCACTCATGGTGCGGAAATTTCAGATCCATTCCTCCTCCGTGGATGTCAAATTGATCTCCAAGGTACTTGGTGCTCATCACAGAGCATTCGAGGTGCCAACCTGGAAATCCTTCGCTCCAAGGCGAGGGCCAATGCATCAAATGACTGGAGTCGGCTTTTTTCCAGAGAGCAAAATCTAAAGCGTCTCGCTTTTCGTCCTGGCCATCCAATTCGCGGGTGGTGCTGAGGAGTTCATCAATTTTCCTTCCGGATAGTTCACCATAGGGGTAGTCTTCCGAGAACTTCCGCACATTGAAATACACACTTCCGTTGGACTCGTATGCATAGCCTCGGTCCATGATCCCCTGAATCATTTGAATTTGCTCAACAATGTGTCCCGTCGCGCTCGGTTCGATGGAGGGCGGAAGGATGTTGAAAATGCGCATCACATCATGAAAATCGTTGGTGTACCTCTGAACCACCTCCATGGGTTCGAGGTTTTCGAGTCTTGCGCGTTTTGCAACTTTATCTTCTCCCTGATCGCCGTCATCGGTGAGGTGACCCACGTCGGTGATGTTCCGGACGTAACGCACTTGATACCCTATGAAGGTCAAATAGCGAAACGCAATATCAAAGGTCAAAAAGGTCCGAACGTTCCCAAGGTGGACGTTGCTGTAGACGGTAGGTCCGCACACGTACATGCCAACATGAGGCGCGTGCAGGGGAGTGAATTTCTCTTTTTCCCCCGTCAGGGTGTTTTGAATGAACAGCGGTTGCATGGTTCTACAAAGAAAACCCATGCAGCGTTTGCAGCCGCCTTTTCTGCGCGTTAATCCAAGTTGCTCACCAGTGCACCTTTCAAGCGTTGGCCCCAGGCATCGAGCATGACCTGGACCAATTCTTCAAGGTTCACCTTGTGCTCCCAATTCCAATCTACCCGAGCAGCCTTGTCGCTGATGCTCGCGGGCCAACTGTCGGCAATGGCTTGTCGGCGGTCAGGAGCGTAAGTGATGGCGAAGGCTGGTTGGTGCTTTCGAATGGCTTCCGCAAGTTGCATTGGGGTGAAGCTCATGGCCGAAAGGTTGTAGGAGGTCCGAATGGTAATGGATGATTTTGGAGCATCCATAAGTTCCAACGTCGCCCGGACGGCATCCTCAATGTACATCATGGGCAACTCGGTTTCTGGCCCCAAGAAACAGGTGTAGGTTTCTTCACGGACAGCAGAAAGGAAGATGTCCACGGCGTAATCTGTCGTCCCTCCGCCGGGCAAGGAACGGTGCCCGATGAGACCCGGATACCGGAGGCTCCGAACGTCGACTCCAAAATGGTCGTGGTAGTAACGGCACCAACTTTCGCCCGCCACTTTGGAAATGCCATAGACCGTTGTTGGATCCAAGGGGCCTGCTTGCGGCACTTCATGTTTGGGCGTGTCAGGGCCAAAAACAGCAATGGAACTGGGCCAGAATACACGCTCGACAAGACCAACTTTGGCACACTCCAAAACATTCAGAAGCGATGACATGTTCAGGTCCCAAGCTGCCAATGGACGCTGCTCACCGACAGCGGAAAGCATTGCGGCGAGGTGATAGGCAGAGGCAAATTGATCGCTCTCGAAGACGGCTTTCATGGCATCTAAGTCCGTCGCGTCCAAATGGATGAATGGACTTTTAAGAACCGCTTCGTCCTCCGGCGTGCGAATGTCCGCAACCACCACTTGATCGATGCCATAGAGGTGCTGCATCGAAAGGACCAATTCAACGCCCAATTGCCCTGCGGCACCAATGACCAAATGCTTCTTCATGCGAGCGGTTTTGCTAATCAAAAATAGCGAAGTTGTGGCCGTATTTTCGCAAGGTGAGAAACGAACTTGAATTTCCGGCTGCTGACGACTTTGATTATTCATTGCCAGATGAGGCGATTGCACGTCACCCGGTGCATCCTCGTTCCGCTGCCCGGCTGCTCTTTATGCCTGCGAATGGGAAGGAGCAAGATTTGTTGTTCTCGGATTTGCCAAGTCTGTTGGAAGCAGGTCATCAGCTTTGGCACAACAACACCCGCGTTCTCCATGCGCGACTCATGCTTGCAAAGCCCACAGGAGGACGATTGGAGCTGTTCTTGTTAGAGCCTGCAGATGCAACCATGGAAGAGGCCCTGGCTTCAACAGTCCGGGTGGCTTGGAAAGTGATGGTGAGAGGAGGTAAACGCTGGAAACAAGGCGAGGCAAACGTTTCTTGGGTGGACTTAGATGGCCAGTCTAAAGAGCTAAAAGCTAAGCGATTGGAGGTACGAGAGGGGATGAATTTGGTGGAGTTGAGTTGGAATTCTGGAGCCTCATTTGCTGAGTTGATCGATGAGCTGGGGGCCGTCCCACTGCCTCCTTATTTGGGGCGAGATGCGGTGGCTACGGATGCAGACGATTACCAAACAATTTACGCAGAGGTGCCTGGGAGCGTCGCAGCGCCAACTGCGGGGTTGCATTACGATGCGGAACTCTGGGCAACCCTTCACGATCACGGCGTGGTTCCGCAGGCTGTCACGTTGCATGTGGGGGCTGGGACATTTAAACCTTTGGGGCACGGAAGTTTGAATGAACATTCCATGCATTCAGAGCAGTGCATGCTTTCAAGGGAGGCACTAATCGCATTGGCACATCCCCAAACGAAACGTTGGGCTACCGGTACCACAACCCTCCGTACGTTGGAAAGCCTGTTCTGGTATGCAGTGCTTTTCAAGGAGCAAGGAGCTCCGCCAGATCATGTTCCTCAGTGGGTTTGGAAGGAGAAAGAGCATTTAAAGCATGCATGGGGATGGAATTCAATAGAGGCTGCCGCTACTTGGTTGTTGGATGCCACCGATGGAGGTGTTCAATTTTCAACAAGCATCATGATCATTCCTGGTTATGCGATTCAATCTGTTGATGCTTTGGTCACCAATTTCCACATGCCCAAGAGCTCCTTGCTTTGCCTCGTTGCTGCATTAATGGGCAAAGAATGGCGAGCGATGTACATGGGAGCATTGAAGCGTGGATATCGCTTCTTGAGCTATGGGGATGGTAGTGTACTGGAGGTGAGAAGGTAACCAGTTCGTTTTCCAACCATGAAAAAGGGCAGCCAAACGGCCGCCCTTTTTCAACGTTCATAGAGGGAAGGAAATCAGTTCCGGTTGTCCTCGACTCCTTCTTCCTTGAGCATGGCATTGACCACACGTTGCGTAAATGCTCCGCGTGCCCGAGCCAAAATGCTCGTTTGCTCGGTCAGGAAGTCAGTTTTCTCAGGCGCTTCTACAACGTCATTCGTAGAGATGACCCAAACTCCATTTTCACCAACGATTGGCCCCATAACCAGTCCAGGTGCAATGCCCGCTGCAGTTCCTACGACAACAGGTTCAGCCTTTGCTCCTGCACCGCGGACGGTAGGAAACTTCAAGGCGACTTTGGAAGCACTTTGAACTTGAACGCCATTCGCAGAAGCGATGGTCGCCAAATCAGTTCCTGCCATGGAAGCCATCAAACGTTCGGCTTTCGCTTCTTGAACAGCCCCCACGCGCATTTCATTTTCGACATGCTCAAATCGCGGTACGCCATCTTCTTTGATTCGATCCAAGAAAGCAACAACGTAAGTGTTATCAGCAAGGATAGGGTTGGACACATCTCCTTCCTCGGCATTCCATGCCCAACCAACCAACTCTGTAGCGGTACGCAAACCAGAAATGGAAGTGGCATTGCGCGCGACGTCAACAGCGATGTTCGTTGGGAATCCTTCTTCGCCGGCTTTGGCCATGAACGATTCGCGATCGCTCACGCCAATTGCGAATTCGCTTGCGCTTTGGTAAGCGTTGCGAACGGTTTCAGCAGATGGTTCGATTAACTCGTCGATGAGGGCAACATTTACGCGTTCAACGGGTGCAGTTTGCTCCTCCACTCGGATGATGTGGTAGCCATATTGAGTTTCTACTACGCCAGTTGAGCCGGGAGCATTATCAAAGCAAAAATCTTCGAATGGCGCTACCATGCGGCCTCTTGGGAAAAAGTCATAAAAACCGCCTTTGTCCTTAGAACCTGGGTCCTCGCTGTATTGTGCCGCAAGTTCCTCAAAGTCTCCACCGCGACGAATTACGCGAAGGAGGCTGTCAGCCCGGTCTTTTAAACCGGCTAACTCATCGGCATTACCTTGTGATTTAGGCATCAACAAAATGTGACGGCATGAAGCGCTGTCTGACTGGGAAGTGAATCCTTGCACCTTAGAAATGCGGAAGTTGTTGCCCATGCGATAAGGCCCCACAACGGTGCCAACTTCAGCGTCGAAAAATGCAGATTCGGTAGCGTTGGTTGCAACGTCGGCTCGGCTGAAGCCACGCTCGGTGTAATTCAGTCCTTGCTCTGCGAAGAATGCCGTGTCATTGCTGGCAGCAGCCCAAGATTCTTTGGTGGCTGTCAAGGCCGCGTTGATTTTCTCAGCATCTTCTGCAGTTGCTTTCACAGAGATCCGAGCGAAGGTGATGTCACGACCAGCTTTTTGGCGGTATTGAGCTTCTGACTTGTGGTCGTTATAGAAGTTCCGTACGTCGCGATCACTGACCGAGATGGTCGAATCGGGAATGCTAGTGTAGGCTACCATCACGTAGTCAAAGTCCACTTTTTTGTTGGCAGCGACGTAATCGTACTTTCCTTCCAATGAGTTGGTGTATACACCTGCTGTGAGCAGTGCGTCATACTTTTCTCGAATGCGCTTGTCTGAAATAAGATTCTTGTATTCCAGGAATGAGGCACGGCCTTCTGGCGTGCTGATCATGGCGGAGAAGTTTTGCTGCCAGTACTGCTTATTTTGAGCATTCGAGAAGAATGCGCGGCTCATGTAATCCGATTTGCCTGAGCCAAAGAGGAGCTCCTGGTATTCGTCATCGGTTACAGAAAGACCCAATGCAGCAATTCCATCATGGAGAACGATTCCTTCAGTGAGGTCCTTCCAAACCTCGTCGGCCAGAGTTTCTCCAGAGAATCCGAGGCGCCGACGGTTCTGCACTTCGTTTTGGTATTCGATGGCACTGATGCTGGTCCCGCCAACCTCCCCTACATCGGGATTGGTGCCGTTCCCAAACAGGGCCATTACCGCATCAAAAGGAACGAGGAAACCCAGCATTCCAATTCCAATCATGACCAGCAACAGCCCTTGGCGGTTGCGAATTTTTTCAATCAACGACATGACAACGTCTTATTTAAGGTGCGCGAAGATAACGAATTCGAGCGAAGCATCCGCATGGGATGGCTCGGCCGGATGCAATACGGAACAAAGCGGTCTGAGGTTGCGTTTTCAGGACTCTTCATCCGTGATGTGAAGCAGTACGGTTTCGATGCGGTTGGATTCAACTTGCTCAACCTCAATCACACAACTGTTCAAGGCCAAAGCCAGACCGGGAGTAGGGATGGTTTCCGTTTGGTGTAAAACCAAACCTCCAAGCGTTTCATACGCGTCATGAACTGGCAGTTGAATGCCGTAGCGTTCATTCACGGTTTCTACATCCAATCGGGCTGAAAGACGCCAAACTCCAGGCGACACTTCTTCTTCGATTAACGCTTCAACATCGTGCTCGTCCTCAATGTCGCCTACGATTTGTTCAACTATGTCCTCCATGGTCAGGATGCCGCTTGTTCCGCCAAATTCATCCACGACTACAGCCAAGTGCTTTCGGCGTCGTATGAATTGACGAAGGACTTCGTCCGCGGGCATGGGCTCTGGGATGACGAACGTAGAATGCAGGATGCTGGTCAGTTTTTCAGGACGTTTGAACAGGTCCCTCGAGTGGACATATCCGACAATGTTGTCGATGTCACCGCGGTAGACAACGATTTTCGACAGGCCCGTTTCAACGAAACGCTCCCTCAGTTCCTTCATCTCGGTATTCATCTCAATGGCAACCACCTCATTGCGTGGGATCAGGCATTCACGCGCTTGAATTTTGTTAAACTCAAGTGCATTCTGCATGATTTGCAGTTCGTGTTCGAGCTCTTGCTCGGGCTCCATCCTTCCACTCATTTCTCGAATGAAATGATCGAGGTCAGTGGCTCCCATGGGCTCTCGTTCAATCCGATCGCCTTTGGGTTTGCGGCCTAATAGACGCAGTGATAGTTCACTCAATCCCACAACGAGCAGGCCCGGAATCAACAAGGCGTAATAGGCTAATCCAAGCGGAATGGCCAACGCCCGCAGCCAGCGGTTGGGGTTCGCATGCAGGATGCTCTTCGGTAGAAATTCTGCAAGGACGAGCACGACCAATGTGGTGATGCCGGTTTGCGTGGCCAATGCGAGAAGCGGAGATGCTGCCACGTTCCAGTCTGCCACTTGAAACAGAGATCGCGCAATCAGATCCCCTGATTCAAGACCACAGAAGACCAAAGCCAAATTGTTCCCCACTAAAAGAGTAGCAATCATCCACTTGGGACGCTTGGCCAGATGAGTCAACAGAGGACCTTGCCAGGTTTGCTTGGCATCCAACTCCAATTGAAGCCTACTTGCTGAAACAAAGGCTATTTCCATTCCGGAGAAAAAAGCCGAGGCCACCAAGGAAACCAAGATGATTATCAGACTACTCGAGGGGTCAGCATCCATGATGAATAGATTCGGGATTTGGCCTAGGCTTGCTGTTTCTCAAGTCGTTTCCTGAAGTTGCGCCTGAAGCCATACCAGAGTGCTGCAATGCCGGGGATTAGGAGCATGGATTTCCGGTTCTCCCACCCCTCGGTGTATATCGCATGCGCAGTGAGGATGACTGCAACGGCAATTGCAGCTAACCAAAACCATTCTGCGCGTTTGCTAGCGCGAATGAGTGACGCTGATTCTGCTGGGTCCATGGGTCGAAGATAAGGCGAATTGAATCGTTGTTTAATGCAAGTCCGGAAGGTTCATCTCACCTGTTGGCTGCAGGATTTGGTAACGCTCAAATCTACCATCTGATTCCAATCCACGGCCGTAAAGCACGCCGTCTTCCGTGTAAATGGCGACGGCTCTGTTCGTGTAAACTCGATTCGAGTCCTCGCTCCAAACGAGGTACTCCGTCTCCAAGCGGTCCCCAACGTCGTTTTGTAAAACGACGTCATTTTCGGCAACAAGCCGCAAACTCGCTTCGTCCAAAGTACCTTTCGATGCCGTCAATTTGGATTGGTGAAGGTTCTCATCACCGCCGAGGTAGAGGGTGAATCCACCTTCGACCTCAATGAAATCCTTGGACTCCGCAGGATTGTCATCAGCTCCAGATCGAATCAACTGATTCGCAACCAGCACATGTTGGACTTTTCCCCGCTCGCTGTATGACAGCCGCACACCTTCCATCATGAGGGGTGGAGGTGGTGCCTGAGCGTTGTTAGAAGCATCGATGGCCTCAGGTCCCTGGGAGCAAGCTCCGAATGCCAAAATGCCTGCCAGCCCTAAATGCGAGAGCTTAACGTACTCGAATGCGTGTCGTCTCACCAGCGCAAGGGCAACCTGAAATGGAACCTACCTTAAATGCGTCTCCAGCAGCCTTTCCGACGGTGAAGATGTCATCAACCGTTGGGAATTGCTTCGAGCAGTTGCCTATCTTACGATCTGCACGTTCTTTTAACTCATCGTCTCCCATGGACCGCGCTCGTGCGTAGTAGTCCGCAGCAACCCAATACGCTGCGCGCATTCCCAAGGCGCCATCATCGCAAGACGCCGCTGCCCCTGCAATGGCATCGCCAATGAGCATGTAGGCGTCCGCGCTTTCCGGGTTCATCGCCAGTAAGTCTTGCGCGTAGGATTTGGCCTTGTAGGCATTGCCGAGGAATGACGCCACTTGGCCGGCTTTCAAAACATAAATTTCACGGTCGCTGCAGTCGGGGCACAATTCAACGGCTTGTTCTAAGTAGTTGAAGGCTTCAGAATAATTCTCAGCTTTTGCATAGTTGATTCCGATGCTGTAGGCGGAGGTAGAACTCGGAGAAGCTGCGTGAACAGCAGTTGCCACGGGCAAGTAGAGGTCGTTGTCTGTGCAATCCTTTTTGTTGAGCAGCCTCAAAATCTTCTCCAACATGGCCATGTCCTCAGGGGCTTCATCGAATTTACGCTGAAGTACAGGCACCATCTCTTCGCAGTTGGCAATGGTGACAAACACTTGATCGATGTTTCCCTTCACCTTCCCGTAAATCTTCGCATCCCGTTCGTCTCCCTTCTCTTCTGCAATGGCGATGGCTCCATCGACGTAGTCAGATAAGGTGAGGTACTCGGTGAGCATCTCAGCCAACTTGGCCTCGGCAGCTTCGCCTTCGAGGTTTTTCATGGTGTAGAAGGACGTTATGTAGTAGTTGCTCAAGGTTTTGGCGTCGGCACTCGCCCCGAGGCAATCCACGGCTTCTTTCAACCAGACATTAGCTACTTCAGCACTGTCTTTCCCATAAAACGCGTAAAAATCGTTCGCTTTGTCTGCAAGGACAGAGCAGCCGTTGTTGGGGTTCTTGCTGGTCGCAGGAAACTCTTGGATGTACCAATCATAGACCATCAAGATGCTATCCTGTAGCACCGCGACGCGGTCAGTCTGGCCGGCCTCGCTTTCGGCCTCCATGATTTTATCCAACATGCGCAGACCATAAGCGTAAAAACTCTGAGACGCACCCGCCGGGCATCGTTCGTTGACCTTAGCCCATTGGATGTAGGCCTCGTTGTAGTCCTTTTGTTTGTAGAAGCTGACAAAATTGTTCAACGATTCCTTACAGAGTTCCTGTTGCTCAGGGGTGTCGCCGTACTTCTCTTGGGCTTGAGCGTTACCGATCCACATCACGACCAATGCCACAAGGGCAATCAGTGTTTTGAGGGAATTCGTGTTCGTTTTCATGTCCTGTGTTTTCTTACGCTAAATGTTCAATCATACAACCGCGGAACGAGCCAATTGTTCTTGATGAATGGAGTGAGAGAGAATCCAAATTGCAGTCGAATGAAATTCTCCTCCAAGCCATTTTCCGTTCCTAAATGCCTTGTGCCAACTTCCGTGCCAAAGTGGAATTGTGAGGTCGATCTGCTGCCCAACATCGGCATGCTAAAGCCAGCGGAGAATGACTCATAAATCAAGGGCAATCCATCGAATTCCATCCCAAGTGTTCCGGCAGCAACGCCAAATCTGTAGGTAGAACGTCCCCACGCATTGTTTCGCTGTGCAGGATTTGATGGAGTCCACTCAATTCCACTTCGCGCGACTTGATAAAGTCCCCAACTCACATCATCGGTCAACAGATCCACCGTTTGCTCATTCGCTTTTCCGGCCCAGTTTTGTTGCACGAAGTCGGACGTGAGCGTCACACGTTGTCCATCCCCACGTGTGAAATTCAAAGCCAATCCGAATCCGGTTTTTGCGGGAATGCATCCCATAGCAGCCGTTAAGTCAGTGAAGGCAGCTGTGTCCAATGGCGTTACCAACCCCCCCAGTGTTTGCGTAGTTTCAACAATGCGCAATCTGTCGGTGGAGAGCTGCGCTTGTGGACTGTGGGTCAAGCCAAAACGAAGGGAAGTGCTCCGCTCAAATTCTTGTTGAGCGTTGTAACGGGCCGAAATGAGCCACTCGTATTGCATGCCTATTTCGATGCCAGCCGATCGATGTTGGTCAATTGTCCTTGTTCGGTTGTCGAGGAACGTTGGGTCGAGGATGTCCAAACGTGTCGTTCTTTGGATTTGACCAAATACGTACCTCAGGCGAGCTCCAAGAAAGATGGCGTGCTTTTGAATTTGAATGCTGTCGGTTGCCCCAGCCATGATCCACCCGCCTTTTTGAAAAGATCGCGCTGCGCCAAGTTGGAGCTGCGAAAGGCCGCCATCGCCGTCATAGGTTTCTCTGATGAAACCCATGCCATCCGCTTCATAGGTCGTTGATGCGGCGAAACCCGTTGTACTGAATGGTGAGACGCCGAGGTTGTAAGCAGTCTTCCCACCTTGGCGTTTTACGACCAAGGACACCGGGGAGGTGTTTCCAAAATTCCCGTTCGCAGTTTCTACGCCTAGTCGCAGCTGCTGCAGGGTAGCAACTCCACCAACTTCTAGGGTGGTTTTTAGCAGCCCCGCGATGCTGGCAGGATTCTCCATGTTGATGGAGGAAGACGGAGCAGCTGCCGTGGCAGCGCCTCCCATCCCCAACAAGCTCGTTGATGTGGTTGGGTAGAGCAGTCCAAAACCATTTCTGGAAAATGGCGAGAATTCCGTGATTTGGGCAGAAGCCACAGAAGCCACGATCAGCAATGCCGCTGCCACCAAATAGCCTCCGCTTCGGCGAAAGGCAATGGAAGGAACCAGATGAAATGGATTAGACAAGGTGCTGGAGAATGGCATGGTACCCGTTAAGGGTCAAATTTGAATCCGCAAAAATGAACCGAGAATCCTCACGATGCAAATATTCGGCATCGCCACCGGTCCACATCACCTTCAATTCAGGCCAACGTTTGCCAAATTCCTGGATTCGATGCGCTATTTCAGATTGAGCGCCTCCCCAAGCCCCTGCTATGAGGCTTCCTTCAGTACCTGTTCCAACGTGCTCCGCAAGCGTACTTTGCGGGTTTTGCTTCCAGGAATCCAGCCGTTCTTTCCAATGTTCAACCAAAGGCAAAGATGCAGTTCCCGCATACATCGCCCTGAGCCGCAAGTCGATGCCGGGGGCTATGCTCCCTCCGAAAAAAGTACCACTCGACACAAGGTCACATGTGATGCAAGTTCCTGCGTCAATGATGGCCCAAACAGCATGAGCATCGATCTGCGTCACGGCAGCTGCATTCGCGATTCGGTCCCAACCCAACGTCTCCGGGGTGTCATAATCCAACTGAATTCCGGAATCCATGCCCGGCTCCAGTTGGATGACCTTGCCTGAACACGTCGCCAGAGCTTCTTTCAACTCTTCGCTGACTGACCCACTGGCGGCGAGGAGTACATTTTTGGAGTCTGAGTGATTGTGACGCATCCAATTCAAGGCCGCTTCATTCACCAGAGTGTGGGACAATTCACCCCTGGAGTATACACCCAATTTGAGGCGTGTATTGCCTTGATCTACAATCCAATCACTCATTGAGCTTTCCATTCAAGGGTTTCGAGCAGGTGTATAGTGTTTTCCCTCACTTGCTCCAAGGAAGGTGAAAGGCTATCTGGATTGGGTACATGGTTGAAAAACAAGGCTCCACGGATGAACGAATTCGTGGAGTCCGTGGCAAAAAATTGCAGGGGAGACGCCACAGGCCCGTCCAGTTCGAAGAGCACGCCATGAACATCATTTTCCGGGAAGCTGAATCGTTTCCTTCCTATTCCACTTGCTTTGATGTCATGAGCAAACGCGGTGTTGTGTGCCTGCTCTACTAGAGGATCCAAGCCGCTTTCATCGATTTTGATGTAGGTCACGAGCCAACGGGCATTCATGGTTGGGTAAGCAATGTTGAAGCAGCAACTTGAATCGGATCCGCAAGGTCCACTTACGCGTTCAATTAGGGCGAATTGAGGAAGTTCAAACTGAACGGGACAATCGGATTCAATAAGCCGGTAGATTGCATTGGGATGCTCAATCCTGAAATACCCTCTGGGTTTGGGCACTGCATCAGGACGGCAAGCTGCTATGAGTAGAACAGGGATGAACCACTTCCATTCAATCATCGGAGGACTCTTCAGGTAAGGTTAGCTTGACCCGAAGCAATTTCCGGGCATTCGCTGCGTCGACTTGCAATTCCACTCCATCGAAATAAATCCGCTCCCCAGTTCGAAGAATGCGGCCGGCTTGTTCTGTGATGAATCCGCCCAGCGTGTCACTTTCTCCTTTAGCAGACTCCCATGATTCCTCAGCAATCTGGAGCACGCGGTAAACGTCAATGAGTGCTGTTTTTGCTTCGAAGAGGAAGGTTCGGTCGTCCAACCTTGAATACGCCAAATCTTCTTCATCAAATTCATCAGCGATTTCACCGACAATCTCTTCGATGACGTCCTCCAATGTAATGAGGCCACTCGTGCCTCCATATTCATCAACAACAATGGCAATGTGGGTTTTGCGCTCTTGGAAGTCCCGCATTAAGTCATCGATTTTCCGGTTTTCGGGGACGAAAAAAGCAGGCCTTATGGATTCTTGCCATGCCAAATTCTCCTCCTCAATTCGAGGGAGCAAATCTTTGATGTGCAGGATCCCAACCAATTCGTCAGGGCTGCCGTCGTGGACAGGGATTCGGGAATAGCCACTCTCCACAACATGAGCCCGCAAAACCTCCCAGTCCACGTCTTTCCCAATGGCTTCCATGTCCGTCCGAGCAGTCATCACCTGTTTCGCGTCCTTTGATCCCAACGTCACAATTCCCTCCAGGATCCTTTGCTCTTCAGCAGAGCGCTCATCGTCCGCGGTCAATTCCAGTGCATGCTCGAGGTCTTCAATCGACAATTCTCTAGAAGTGTGAACTCGCCGGTCAAGCCAGCCGCCAAGCTTTACCAATGGCCGCCAAATCGGGAGTAGAAAGCGCTGAGCGATTTGGAGTCCTTGCGCAGTCCTTTCGGCAAACGCTAATCCATGGGACGTGGCGTAAACTTTCGGAATAACCTCTCCGAACAGAACAAGCATAAACGTTACGGCAACCACATGAAGGGTCCATTGCAACCAAACTTCGAGTGTTTCGCTGGGGAAGAGTCGCTCCATCAGCACCGTTGAAATGAGGATGATTACAATGTTGACCAGGTTGTTCAGCACTAAAATTGTTGCCAACAAGTGCCTAGGTGCGCGCTCTGAGTCGGGGTGCTTCAGCAAGTGAAGCACGCGTTTTGCTCTGGGCTCCGCCTCACAACGTTCCTCGAGAGAATGCAGGTCGTTCGGAGAAAGCGAAAAGAATGCCACTTCGGACCCAGACACAATGGCGCTAATGACCAACAAGAAAAAGACCGCAATCCATGGAAGCCAAGCTTCAGGTTCAGCGGGGATTTGAGCCAACATCAAGTGCATTCGATTGGAGAGTGAAGCCCCGCTTAGAATGGGGTGTCGGCTTCAGGTTCAGGCGCAGCTGGCGCATGAACTGAGCTGACGTCAGATTCATTTGCCGTGGCATGGGATGTTTCAGCCGTCGCAGCTGGATGCGGAGCTGCAGCAGGTCGATTCCCGCCATCCGCAGGACGGTCAAGAAACTGCATTACGT
>DAISXU010000014.1:0-4808 GCA_036825655.1 Flavobacteriales bacterium
CCATGCCCTGATGGAATTGCATGAAAAGGTGGGCGTGAAACAGCGTTTTTTTGTGCTACTTGCGGATCGAGGACCGCATGACCTTGGGGTGCATTATGCCTCAGAGGGGTTGGCTCAAATGGCCAATCGAATTGCTCAGCGCACCCACATCGGTTTGCACCCGGGGTATGCAAGTCATGGCAATGCTGGAACCATTATTCGAGAGAGGTTGAGGTTGGAGGAGATGATCAAACAACCCGTAAAGACAGCACGCCAACACTACCTAAGGCACGACCCTTCTGTGGCCTGGCCGGCGCTTGTTGAGGCTGGAATTCGTAGCGATTGGAGCATGGGCTTTGCGGATGCCATGGGGTTTCGCGCGGGGTTAGCCCGCCCATTTCCGGCGTACGATTTGAACCAAGAATGTGCCTTGGAATTGGAGGTGTACCCAGTAATGGTCATGGAAGCTACCCTCGGACGCTACATGAAATTGCCAGCGAACGAAGGCACCTTGCAAAGGGTTTGGGACATGGGGTGTGCGGCAGAAGCAGTCGGGGGGCTTTTTGTGACGCTTTGGCACAATGAAACGTATGCAGGCAGAGGGGAATGGAAGAGCTGGCGCATTTTTTACCAAACCTTGTTAGAAGAGCGTCCAGCTGCACTTCGCTGAACTCGACTTCGCGTTAACTTAGGCACATGATCCAAGATTTGTCTGCCCGGAAGGGCATGTTGGGGGTGTACATCTCCGAACTTCGAGATGCAGCGATTCAACAAGATCGGATGCGATTCCGGAGAAACCTCGAACGGGTTGGAGAGTGCATGGCTTTGGCCATCTCAGAGACCCTCAGTTACTCCTCCAAGGAAGTGGTTACGCCGTTGGGCGATGCGTTGGGAATTCAATTGGAGAGCCAGCCGGTCTTGGCCACCATCATGCGCGCAGGGTTGCCCATGCACCAGGGTTTTTTGAATGTGTTCGATCAGGCTGACAACGCATTTGTAACGGCCTATCGCAAGTACGATGAGGGTGGAGATTTTGAGATTGAAGTGGAATACATGAGCTCACCGGACTTGGAAGGACGCACGCTGATTTTGGTGGATCCGATGCTCGCGACGGGCGCATCGATGATGTTGGTCTACCATTCTTTGGTGAAAATGGGCCAGCCCAAGCGCGTGGTCATTGCCAGTGCAATAGCGAGTAAGGAGGGATTGGATGCTGTTCGGCGGGCTTTGCCCAAAGAGGTGGAGCTGTATGTTGGAGCGGTCGATGATGAGACTACAGCTAAGGGATACATCGTTCCAGGTTTGGGCGATGCTGGGGATTTGGCATTCGGAAGCAAGCTCTGATTTTTGAATGGGGGTCTGGGAATTCATAGCATGGATTGTGGCAGCTGTAATCAAGTTCTTGGTCACGCCATCCTTGATGGTTGCTCGAGGCATTGAACTCTGGGAAGTCGTTGGAATTACCTCTGGTGGTGCAGCATTGGGAGTTTTGGTTTTTTTCCGCTTTGGGAAATGGCTGTTCAAGACCTGGGCCAAAATCACTGAACGCAAAGGCGTCCATCGTCCGGTATTCACACCAGGAAGAAGGCGAATCGTCCGAATGCGGAATCGATTTGGGGTTTGGGGGTTGTTTGCGTTGAGCGGGTTGATTTCTGTGCCGATTGCCTCCTTGCTCGCGGCGAAATATTACGAGGATGATCGCCGAATGCCATGGCTCTTGATGCTGGGATTTGCGAGTTGGTCGGTGCTCCTTACCTTCATCAGTTGGAGTGTAAAATGGAGCGCATTCCACTGAACTTCTTAACCCCTTACTTGGACCATGGCTGCAGATTTATTCTTTGATTTGGACCGAACGCTGTGGGATTTTGACCGCAACAGCCGAGAGGCCTTGCATTTGATTTTTCAGGAGCACGCTCATTCGGAATTGCCCCAAGTGGAGGTAGCCCAATTCATTGACGTATATGAGGAAGTGAATGAGGCGTGTTGGACGGCGTATCGCCTAGGCGAGATGTCGCAAGCCGAGTTAAGGCCTACGCGCTTTAGAAGAACGCTGGAGCAGTTGGGCATGCCGGCCAGCGCGCTGCAGGAAGGATTGGCTCATGCGTTGGGCCAGGCTTACGTCGATCGGTCGCCTTACTTGCCACATTTGATTCCAGGGGCTGCAGAAGTTGTCCAGGAATTGGCTGGTAGGGGACACCGCATGTTTATTCTCACCAATGGATTTGAAGAAGTACAGCACATCAAGATGGCGCATTCGGGATTGAGTCCGCATTTTCTTGCTGTTTTCACCAGTGATGCACTGGGCCATAAAAAACCTGCCCCGGAAGCGTATTGGGCGAGCCTGAAGGCGGCGGGTTCATCACCTGAAAACGCCATCATGATTGGAGACGATCTCGTGTGCGATGTAGTTGGTGCGAGGGAAGTAGGAATGCGATCTGTTCATTTCAATCCACACGCGAAGAAGCACAAGGAGCAAATTTGGCGCACGGTCACAGACCTAAAGGAACTCCTGAACCTGCCATTGACCCGCCCCTGAAGGGCTGTGCCTTACCTTGTGGGGAAATATCAGAAGCCATGGCAGCAGAAGACCCCAAGGGCAGAAAACCCATCAACATTGAACTTCCAGAGGATCAAGCTTTTGGAGTGTACGCGAATTTGGCCGTTATCACCCACAGCCCTGTCGAGTTTGTGGTCGATTTTGCCCAAATGGCTCCTGGCTTGGCGAAAGCACAAGTGCGCAGCCGGGTAATCTTGGCGCCTCATCATGCCAAGCGCTTGATGCGTGCCTTGACAGAAAACGTGCAGCGCTACGAATCCCAGCACGGTGTCATCAAAGAAATTACCGGCCAGAGCAACGACCCAGCGATGCCACTGACATTCAGTGGGCCTCAGGGCGAAGCTTAACCACCTGCTTTCCACGAACGGTTCCCAAAGCCATTCCGGTAAGCCCCTTTCCCAAGAACCTCGGGTAATCTGGTACATTGACTGCCCGGCTGATGGCAGCAGTTGAGGCATTGCTTTGTCCATCGAACCAAGTGATTCGCGCAGATTCACCTATAGCGATGTGTACAGGTGGCAATCCCAAAACTGCTCGGGGGCCGTGTGTGAAGGCATGGATCAAAGAGTCGATTTGCGCTTTTCCTAAGGCGGTGAATCCCGAAGAAAATGCGGATTCAATGCCTGCGATCCCCTCAGGAGCGAGCATGAATTCTACGTCGTTGTGCTCGAGGTCTTCGGGACGGTGGTCGCTCACAATGGCATCAATGGTGCCGTCGATTACGCCCGCTATGAGTGCTTGCCGATCCGCCTCGGACCGGAAGGGCGTGCGTGTTCTCAATGCTCCTTGGAAACCATTGAGGTGCTCATCGCAAAACAGCAAGTGATGCGCTGAAACCCCACAGGTGACATGCAATCCCTCTGATTTTGCATGGCGCATCATCGCGACGGCTTTGGCAGAAGTCAGCAAGGGCACGTGCAACCTCCCGGAGGTATACCGGACAATTTCAAGGTCACGGTGCAACCGCATGGTCTCAGCGATGTCCGGGGAGCCAGCCAACCCGAGTTGGGTGCTTGTAACCCCTTCATGCATCACAGCACCAGGGTTCAACCGTTCCTCCAACGGGAGCGCCCAGACCGAAACCCCCGTGTCTGCTGCGTATTCCAGTCCTCTTCGCAGCATTTCAGGGTGGTCCACAGGCCCGTCATCGTAAAAGCCTACGGCACCCGCTGCGCGTAAATCATGCAATTCAGCCAGGTTCTTTCCGGCCAGTTTCGACGATAAGGCTCCAATCGGATGGATGTCGACGGCTCCGCCTTGCGCCCTCCGAAGCAGGTAGTGAATCTCGGCTTTGTGATCCAGAACCGGGTCTGTGGTTGGCAACAAGGCTACGTCAGTAAAGCCTCCATTTTGAGCAGCCAAAGCGCCTGACTCCAAACCTTCTTTCACCTCTTCCCCCGGATCCCTGAAGTGCGCTTGACCATCGACCCATCCCGGTGAAATGAAGGTCCCAGGTGAGGACCAAACGGTTGCTCCATTGGACGAGATGTCCTGGCCAATTTCAACAATCACCCCATTCGCGATGCGAACGTCTGTGATCTCGCCGTGATGCGGTCCAGCAGGGTCGACTACCTGAACCGCTTTGATTAGGAGGTTTTCTTCCATGGTCTGAGCAACAGTATTTCAATCAAAAGAGCAATCAAGGCCAACATCAGCATCCTTTGCCAGTGAGGCTTTCCCATTTCAAACCGGGTGACCAAACTCGACACCGTCGCCTCCGTTGCCTCCCAAACAGATGCATTGTCCCAACCCGCCTCATTCAATTCATCGTTCCATTCCTGCGAAGTGAATGGCGCCGGATTGGATTCTCTTCGGTCGTGATTCACGCCGAGGACAGCGATCAATTCGCCATCGCGTTGCAGGGTGAAGCATCCCGCTTGTTTCAAATCAAGAGGCAGCTCGATGTCAAGTGCGCCACGGTATTCCGAGAACGCTGGAATGTAGGGCGTGCTCGCAGGCGATTGCGGCAACAATTTGAGTGCGGAAGTACCGGAACCAACTTGGGTGGGAATGGGCAAATTCCAAGTGGCATCTTTTCCCAAAGTCACAGCGTGGATTGGCGTGGATCGGGCTCGCTCAGCGATTCTTAACCAGGTAGGAACCCAAAGTGCATGCCGTGTAAAATTAGAACTACGGGGAGCCAGGTCCGCATGGAACACATACACCCCGCCATTTCCGATGGGGACAAAAGACAAAAATGGCGTGCCCGTCTCCAGGGTTGCCAACACCTCCGCCCGAGGACCCAATGAAGACTGATGACAAAGCCTGGCTC
>DAISXU010000014.1:4818-24405 GCA_036825655.1 Flavobacteriales bacterium
ATCTGGTTGCTCTGGGATGGACTCAAAAACGCCTTGAAACAAAGGATGCCCCCATTTCAGGCTGCTCACGCGATTGGGTTTCGAAACCCAAGTGGGTGTGGAGCCCGTCAACTCTTGATAAAAAGCATCGGCAGTTTGCTCACCGCTGTCTGGGACCAGCACAACGGTCCCACCCCGCTCGGCTAAGCCCCGCAATTCAGCAGCCAATCCAGAGGATGGCCTCCGATAACCGTAAACCACAGCAAAGTCTTTGCCGTCTAATGCTTCCGGTTCAAAACCCATGTGCTCGTCCCAAGCAACACCGTCTGTTTTGTACACCTTGTGCAGGGCTTCTGCGATGGCGGGTGCATGCCCTTCGGTTAACCCGACCCCTCGCGTGCTGCCCACCACTTCAAACCCAAAATAAAGGGCGTCATCAAACTGAACGGGAGCATCATCGATTGCCACGCGCGCGCTGCGCCACCCGGGAGCACCATGAGTAAATCGGAGCACCGTATCCGTGGCCATTCCAGGGATTAAATTGAAGGTGCCGATGGCGACTCGTTGTTGATCCAGTTCAAGGCGAATGGGCAGCCCGTCCGCTCCTGATGGTGAGTTGTGTTGGATGCGCACGTGCAATCCACTCGGAGATTCAGCCAGTCGCATCGGAGATTCGAACCAAACAGAATCAATCCAAACATTGGGGAAGCTGCCCGCTTCGCCCGGCACAAAAGCCAAGGGCCAACCAGCAGTTTTGGCGGAATCGGGCGCCCCCGGAGCTCGCTCAGGCAAGGCATGGGTATTCCGTTGCAGGTCGGTAAATAGGTAAATGGACCTCCGCCGATCGCCTTCTTCCATTAGCGCATCTTCGGCTCGCCTGAGGGTGGCTTCGAGGGACTGGACGTCAGCCGTAATCTCCATTTCGCCAATGCGCTCGAGCGCTTGTTCTCGGGTCAAAAGCCGCTGGTCACGCCCAGAAAACGCTTGGTCGAACACGTGAAAGCGATCCGTTTCACCATATTGCTCCACAATGGCGGCGGCCTTGTCCTTTGCAGTTTGAAGCAAAGGCCCCCGGTCGCCTTCCGCCTCCATCGACAGGCTGTTGTCGATGAACACCGACAAGGCTGCCCCGTTGGAACCTGCCCCTCCTTGACCAGATGGAGGGGGGGTGAAGGGCTGTGCAAAGGCCAAAACCAATCCCGTGATGGCCAGCAGCCGCGCGAGTAAAATCAGGAGGTGCTTGAGGCGTTGGGTGGAGCGGGTTTGGCGTTCTACTTGCTGCAGAAAGGCCACATGCGAAAATGAAACACGCTTGTACCGCCGAAAATGCAGGAGGTGAACGATGATTGGAATCGCTAAAGCGCCGAGCCCCCACAATATTTCCGGATGCACAAATTCCATCGGGACAAATTTAGCGCCAATTTGCACCTCAATGGCGAAGGAATCTTGGAAACTGCCCGCAAATCAGCTGGGCGACTTTTTACTTGAAAAAGCGGAACAGTACGAAACTCGGGATTTCATTCCGGATGACCCCATTCAAGTGCCGCACCGGTTCAGCAACCCCAATGATCAGGCCATGTCTGGCTTGTTCACAGCGTTGATTTCATGGGGAAACCGGAAGGCGATTTTAAAAAGTGCTGATGACATGATGAATCGGATGGACCATGCCCCTTCAGCTTTTGTTGAATCAGCCAGTCCACGTGAGGTGGAGTTGGCCTTCGAGGGGTTTGTGCATCGGACCTTTCAAGCGGTGGATGCAATCGAATTGGTGGGGGGAATTCAGCGCGCCTTGCGCCTCCATGGCGATTTAGAAGCCGCCTTCCTCGCTGGGGGTGAGCATGTCAAAGATCGGTTGGCAGGGTTTCACGAAGTGGTTTTTCACGAGCGCCCATCACAATTCCGCACACGCAAACACCTTGCGAATCCGCTGAAAGGCTCAGCGGCCAAAAGGTTGAATATGTTCCTGCGGTGGATGGTGCGTCCAGCAGCAAAAGGAGTTGACCTCGGGATTTGGAGAGGATTTGAACCTTCTGAATTGATGATTCCATTGGATGTTCACACCAGCAACATGGGCAGGCATTTGGGGTTGCTTCAGCGAAAAGCGAATGATTGGAAGGCGGTGGAAGAGCTCACTCAATCCTTGCGAGAGATTGAGCCGATGGACCCTGTGAGGTTGGATTTTGCCTTGTTTGGACTTGGGGCCATTGAGGGATTTTGAGGCAGATGTTCACGAACTTGCCCACATGAATGCCAAAGTGATGACCGGTGATGGCTCCGCGACCCTTCGAAGCGAAAGATTTGGAGCGACGTATCACAGCATGAATGGTGCCCAGACCGAATCGAGGCACGTGTTCATCGAACAGGGGCTGGAGGCCATAGGGGGTGAAGGCGCGCTGCGCGTATTGGAGGTGGGCTTTGGAACCGGTTTGAATGCGGCTTTGGCCTGGGCCTGGGCCAAGCGAACGGGCCGACGTGTGGAGTACCTCGGGTTGGAAGCCTTTCCGGTGGAAGCGGGCGAAATGGAACTTCAGGTGGAAGGTTTATCAACCACAGAAACAAATCGGTTGGTTGCCAACGAGCACTGGGATGAGCCGCTTTTCTCCTTTGCTGTGGTAGTGAGGAAATTGCAGGAATGGACCCCACCACAGGATGCGTTTGACGTCATATTTTTTGACGCATTCGCGCCTTCAACCCAACCAGAACTTTGGAGTTCCGAAGTTTTTGAATCTTTAATTTGCGCGGTGGTTGAGGGCGGGCGATTGGTGACTTATTGTGCGAAAGGAACCGCTCGCCAAGCTATGCGTGCGGCGGGATGGCGGGTGGAGCGTGCGCCAGGGCCACCGGGCAAGCGGGAGATGACGCTGGCATTTCGCGAGCCCGTAACTCGGTTCAATGTTAGGGCTTACGGGTTGATCTTGAACGAAGCAAAGGACCATGTCCTCACGTGCAAGGAGCGCCTTTTAGGTGGTGAAGCCATCAAATTCCCGGGGGGTGGGGTGGAGTATGGGGAAGGGCCAGAAGGTGCATTGATGCGCGAATTGGCCGAAGAATTAGGTCCAGAAATCGCTGATGGCATGCGATTGGGTCAGCACGCTTACACCACCGGTTTTTACATGAGGAGCCGCTTCAATCCTTCAGACCAAATCCTGTCCATCTATTACTTCGTGCACTTTGAGTTCCCAAATGGCCTCCAACGGTGGCCTATCGCACCCAATGAGCCGGTGACCGAACCCCAGGGTGAAGTTGAGCTTCAATGGCGGTGGGTGCCACTCCGTCAGATTGATGCGAGTCAATTCACCTTTCCCATCGACCAATACGTTGTCCGGGAAATTCTGGCGCCTTCCTACGGAAGCGACTCAATCCAATAATCCCCAACGCTCGTTCACGCAGGAATTCACCCGTTCGATCAGGTGCATTGGTGTCATCGTGCGCCACCCCACCTCCGCCAATTCTCCGCCCAATGCGAAGTACGCATCCAGGTCGATGCTTTGCATGTCTTGCATGATGTGTTCACGGAAATTCAGCAAGGCGATCCACCCATCTTCATCCGCAATTTCCTCAAACCACTCTTCGTAGTAGCAGTCATCGCTGTGGTGAAAGTTCAGTACGTTTTCGCCGATGAGCACAAATTTGCGAATGCCCTCGCTGATCAAATCGTCAATCACTTTCCGTTTCAACAAGGCAATGTCATTGTAGAGGCAATCGTTCCATTCCCCAATGAATTCAATGATGGCGCAGCAGTCATCGTAATCGACGTAGAGGATTTTGCAGAGCAGAGTGGGCGATCCAAAGTCGTCCCATTGCGGGTGGATGTAGTGGTTGTAGACCAACCGCGAGAACTCGAGTTCGCTGTATTCCCTTCCGTAAAAAGGGGACCGTTCATCCTCACTGGCAACGTAGTGATTTCGCCACGCGAAATAAGGTTCCAACGTGTGCATCAGTTCCCTGCCCGGAATTTCAATTCGTCCAATGCCGCCCGCACGCTGCCCGTTCGCTCCAGCAAGGCGGCAGCCTCCGAGTTCGTCAGGTCGCTCCACTCTTGGATCATGCGAATGCCGCGTTCGATGAGTTTGGTGTTGGAAGGTCTCATGTCAATCATCTGAGAACCTTTAACATGTCCAAGCCGAATAAAGGTCACAGTGGTGATCAAATTCAGCACATGTTTTGTAGCGGTTCCAGCATTCAGTCGAGTAGAACCGGTCACAAATTCGGGTCCAGGGACGACTTCAATGCACTGGTGTGCAGCTTGCGCCGCTGCCGATCCCGGATTGCAAACCAAGGCAATGGTATGAGCACCTTGCCTCCGAGCATCTTCCAATCCACCGACGACATAGGGCGTGCGACCAGAGGCGGCTATGCCGATGACGGTGTCCTTCAATGGATCCAATTGGTGGGCTTGCAAGTCTTTCCAAGCACCTCGCGGATCGTCTTCTGCACCCTCCACAGCGTGGCGAATCGCTCCATCTCCCCCAGCAATCAATCCCACCACTGTGCCAGGAGCCACCCCAAATGTGGGAGGGCATTCGCTCGCATCCACTACCCCCAATCGCCCGCTGGTGCCGGCACCGAGGTAGAACAACCGTCCACCCCCTTTCATGCGCAGTTCGATGGCGTCGATGGCAGAGTTGATTTGTGGCAAGGCCCGCTCTACCGAATCCCATGCGGCGCGACTGGACTGGTGCATGCGCTGCACCAAATCGCTCACAGAAGCACCCTCTAATGGGCCGTGGTCTCCTTGTTGTTCCGTTGGGGGAACATGCTGTTGTTCATTGTTCGCGTTCACGCCTTAAAGATAGGCCGCCCAGCCTCCCTAACTTTCGTCCCATGTTAACGATTTTCCGGAATACCCAGGCGGTTGCGGGCTTGTTTTTGGCCGGCTTGCTCCCCATAACAAAGCTTCAAGCGCAAGGCGAAAGTGCATTGCCTGTGAAGTACACGATTCAATTCGCCGAGGCGCGCCATGACTTCAACATTGGCAACCTGCGGGGTGCGCTGACGACTTACCGAGATTTGCTCGATGAATTGCCTAATGATGCACGGGTGATGCTGTGGATTGCGCGGTGTCACGCAGGGTTGAGGCGAGAGGATTTGGCTTTGTCGTATCTCAATCGCCTCGCTGAAACAGATGCTGATTTAGCCAATGAGGAACAGCGATTCCGAGGCGAAGTGTTGCACGCCCTCGGTCGGTACGAGGATGCGATCCAGGCGTACACGTTGCACTTGGATTTCGATCGTCCCTCGGAAGAGGAACGGGTGCAGGTGGACCGCGCCATCAATGAATGCAGGCGTGCCTGGTTAGCGAGCGATGCCGCTTTGGATTTACCTGTCATGCACCTCGGAGCGGAGGTGAATTCGAGGTTTGACGAGTATGCTCCGCATTGGTCACCTGATGGCAAGTCCATTGCCTTTACATCCCGACGGGATGGGGGAATGAACGATGAAATCGATGAGGATGGTGATTTCCGGTTCTTCTCGGACATTTGGATTGCCGAGTCCGGTGCCGATGGTTTGCAACGAGCGCGTCTGCTGCCAGGGGAGGTCAATAGCTTGGGTTACGATGCATTGCTCAGTTGGCCGTCAGCTGGGAATCAACTGTTGGTATATCGAAACGATGAATTCCTAAGCGGTGACATTTGCGTTTCGAATCGCCTTGAGGATGGTTCGTGGGGCGCAATTGAGGCGCTGCCCAAACCAGTAAACTCAACGTATTATGAGGGGTCTGCCTCCTTGACCTCGGACGGAAGCAAGCTGTTTTTCATTTCGGAACGCCCTGAAGGAATGGGGAGGGGGGACGTCTACGTAAGCGAACGCCGAGGTGCCGGCTGGTCAAAGCCCGTGCATTTGGGGCCTGTTGTCAACACGGCGATGGACGAGAAGTTTGTTCAAGCCATTGATGGTGGCCGTGTGCTCATCATCGCATCCAATGGACATGCTGGCTTTGGTGATTACGACCTCTACCGGACAGAATTTCATGAAGGTGGCTGGTCTGTTCCAGTCAATTTGGGAATGCCCATCAACGGCCCGCGAGAGGAGTCAACCTTCTCCCTCAATTCGCAAGGGACAAAGCTCTTGATTACGGCTGAGCGGCCCGAGGGATTTGGTGAACGCGACATCTACCAAATGGATGTTTCAGAGCATCCACTGCTGGGGGCTAATTGCCAAGCATCCTGGGCAGGTGTGGTGACTGTTCGAGTCGTTGCGAAGGGCAATCCGCTGGCAGATGTTCAGTTGCGATTGCGGGACACCCAAGGACTTGCTACCTTATTGGAGGTGATGACAGACCGCAATGGAGAGGCAGTTTTGCGCCTTCCTGCGAATGTGGATTATGTGTTGGAAGCTACAAGCCGCAAGTTGAGTGGAGAAACAAAATGGTCTCGTATTCAAACAGTTCCAGGCGGCTTCACGGAAGAAGTGGTGTTGGTCCTGGAATGAGATTCAAGCATTCGAAGGAGAGTGCCTTGTCCAAAATTCCCATGAGCGTTCGGCCTGAAGGTGGAGCATATCCGTTCCATTGAGTGTCATGGCCCCTCGGGCCTTCGCTCTTTTTAAAAACTCGGTGGTCTTGGGGTTGTAGATCAAGTCGACGGCAAAGTGGCGGTCCGTGATGCCTTCCCAAGGAAAATCGACGGTGGCCTTTACATCAGGAGCGGTGCCCACGGGGGTCGCTTGGACAAGGAGCCGAAAATGCTTGACTGATTCGGCTTCGATTGATTCCAGGCGTGCCCATCGATAAGGTGTCTCCTCGGACAAATCCCGTCTGACCAAATGCACGACCTCGATTCCCAATTGGGTCAGAGCATAACGCACAGCAGCCGCTGCCCCGCCTGCGCCGATGACCATAGCCCGGTGGTGATCCCCAGTGAGAAAAGGCCTTAGCGATTGGGCGAATCCTTCAGCATCTGAATTGTGCCCGATGAG
The DNA here is from genome assembly GCA_036825655.1 of Flavobacteriales bacterium. Classification (GTDB taxonomy): domain Bacteria; phylum Bacteroidota; class Bacteroidia; order Flavobacteriales_D; family Sanyastnellaceae; genus JALQTD01. Next base: position 11,716 of record DAISXU010000014.1, read on the forward strand.
TCGCCCATCGAACTCCCGGCGAATGACATTTACCGCTCCAATCGCCTTGGCGGTTGGAGTGAGTTCATCCAAGTAGGGAATGACTTCGGTTTTGAATGGGACGGTTACATTGAGTCCTTCAAGTTCTTCTTGGTTTTGAAACACATCCAAAACCTCAGCGCCGGTGGAACGCTCGAAGAGGGTGTATGTGGCGTCCAACCCCAAGGATTTGAATTTCGCCTCAAAAAAATCCTTGGAAAATGAATGGCTCAGCGATTTTCCGAGCAGTCCCCAATGCCGACTCATGCTCGTTTTTGCTGGATTTTTCTTGAAGCCCACTCAAGTCCCAAGATCACGCTTGCACCAAGGAGGGCCCATGTTGCCACGGCCATCCAATTTTCACTTGGGGCGGCATTCACACGCAACATTTCAATCCGCCCATCGCTGTGCTGGTACAATTCTCGAATGGCAACTTTCCAGGGCCACAATGCATTGAGTGATCCAATCAAAAACCCAGTAAGCAAACTAATGGTCGCTGCCCGTCGCTCATCGAGCAGCCGCTTCAGCAGCCTGCTGAATCCCAAAAGGCCAGCAACAGCGCCTGCGCCAAAAGCCACGATTCGTAGCACATCGAAGGACTTCAACGCTCCAATTACAGCGCCATATGCCCCCAATATTACCAAAAGGAAGCTGCCCGAAATGCCTGGTAGAATCATGGCGCAGATGGCAATGGCACCGCAGATGAACAAGAAGGCTGGAGCATCGGATTGCAAAAGGGGGGGCATGGAAGTGATGAGCCCCGCCGCAGCCAATCCGATGGCTGCCAATACCAACCGTTGGGCATTCCAACGCTTGATCGTTTTGCCAACAAGTGGAACGGACGCTGCGACCAACCCAAAAAAGAAAGCCCAAAGCCGCTCAGGTTCTTGCTCGAGCAACCGATGCAAAAGAGAAGCTAGCGCAAGAACACTGGACAGGACTCCCCCCATGAGCACCAACAAGAAGCTCAAATTCGCCTCTCGCCAAGCGGCAACGACTCCTCGGGTGCGAAGGGACTTCCATAGGCCAAGGTTGATTCCGGCTATGCTGCCAAGTAACTCATCATAAATCCCTGCTATGAATGCAACGGTCCCTCCCGAAACGCCTGGAACGAGATCCGCTACCCCCATCGAGCAACCGGTTAAGTAAAGCCGCAACCAATCGGTGCGAGACCGCTGTTTCGATTGCACGGAGATGCTCGGTGATTCAGCTCGCGAGGCAAGGTTCTTGGCATCCAGGGCACGGTAGGTCACGAAAATCCTCCAAGCCGTGATGACTTGGCCGATGCGCCCCATTTTCTCCAAATTTGCAACGTGCGCATACCGAGGCAACAAGCGGTTTAGCTTGCTCAACACTCCCCAAAAGGCACGAGCCATCACGCGACGTCCATTGTGGGGTCAATCGCCTGAGCCCATCCTGCGATTCCCCCCTTGAGGTTGTACAGGTTGGTATACCCTGCCTTTTGCATCAATGCGGACATCACTGCTGAGGATCGAGCCCCAGTGCGACAATGCAATACAACCGGCACATCTTGTCGGATCTCGTCTCTGCGAGAAAGGCAGAATGCCATGGGTATGTGAAGGCCGCCGATGTTGGATACGGAAACCTCATGAATCTCTCGTACATCAATGATTTGATGCGCAACGCCTTGTTCTTTCCAGGCTTTTAGCTCTTCTGGGGTGATTTCGCGCGCTTGACTCATGGGATTTGGGAATGAAGATGACCTTAATCTTCCTCTGCTTCAATTTCTTGGCGTTTGCCTTCGCTCAAGGCCTCAGGCAAGTATTCGAAAAAGGTATCTCCTCGCAACCCTTGACGCAAGGCTTCCAGCGGGATCAAGTCATCGGGGCCAATGTTCCCGAGGTTAACGTTGGCTCCAAACTGCTTGATGAACCAAACTTGCTGGGGTTTCTTGGGGGCTTCCCACAGGATGTCCTCCAACGAAACATTGGCCAAAATTCGGCGGATTAACTGCACGTGTGCCGAACCATTGGGTCGGTAGATGCCAACGGTCCCGCTCTCTCTCGCTTCCGCAATGACTTTGAAGCTGCCTGCTTGCAATTCGTTCTGCATCATGCGAATCCACTTGTTGGGGCTGATCAAAATGCCTTCCTCTTTGGATCCCACTTCACTCAGCACCCGGTAGTTCGCGGACAACCGGCGAATGATTTCGCATTTCTCGTCATGTGGAATGACCATGGACCCATCACTCACTTCAATGCACTCTACACCGAGGCTGTCTACAAACCGCAGGAATTGATCCAGTTCATTGCGAATGAAGAAAGCTTCGAACAGCGTGCCTCCGCAGTAGACCTCCATGTTCGCCTTCTTGTACAAGTCGATTTTCTCCTTCACCTTGGGTGTGAGGAGGGAAGTGCCAAATCCGAGCTTCAAAAAGTCGACGAGGTGTTCGCCCGTGTCAATCAGGTCCTCGGCTTGGCGAAAGCTCAATCCTTTGTCCATCACCATGGTCATCCCATTGGTGCGTGGTTTTTCAGTGCGCTCTGGTAGGTACTTCAGAATGGATTTCATCATCAAGATTTAAATCGTTCGTACCGTTCCATGAAGCGCGCATCATTGGCAAGCGCCGGGTAAAGGTGCAATAAAGTGATCGCTCCATCAAAGTGGAGCGCGAGCAATTGCTCTAATAAGGTGTAGGCCTGGGTGTCGCACATGGTGGCGTGCAGGCTCAGAAATTTTCGATACAATAAGTCCGAGGCTTCGGGGGCATTCGCCAAAGCTTCTTCACAAATATTCAGGGCTTCTTCGTGCAGGTTGTTGCACTGCAAATGATCCACACGTTCCAACCACGCTTCGGTCGATTGTGGATTGCATTGCACGGCCGCTGCGTAGTGTTCTTTGGCCGCGTCGTGCTGCCCCAACTTGGAGTGTGCAGAGGCCAAAAGCAGGCGGAAGTCAGCGTCTACGGGCTCCAATTCCACTGCCCGATGAAAATGAGAGAGGGCCTTTGTCAACTCACCCGAATGATCCGCCAACACGCCCAATCCGACGTGAGCATCCGGAAAGATGGCATCTCGCCGAAGGGCTTCATGGTACGCGTGGTACGCTTCGTCCCAACGTTGCAATTTCTCCAGGCATTCGCCTAAGTAGCACCAAGCGCTCGCACTTTCTGGCTCGATGGAGATGGACTCATGGTAGGCCACCAGGGCGTCTTCGTACCGCTCCAGCTGCATTAAAACCTCGGCTTTTTGCAAGTAGGCCGGCGCGAATTGATCCTCAATGGCCAAGGCAAAATCGAAGGCTTCAATGGCCTCCGTGTAACGCGCCCGTTGGCTTTGGATGTTGCCCAAGTTGTACCAGGCGCCAAAGCTGTACGGTTGGTCGTCAAGGAATTGCTCCAAGTACTTGACAGCGTCGCTGAATTGGCCCAATTGCTCAAAGCAAAAGGAGAGTTCGTAAACGGCACCTTCATTCAATGGATTCTCACTCAAGGCCTGCTTCAAATAGCGAACCGCCTTCCTCCAGTCACTCAGGTGTTCGTATTCGAACGCCAAGTCCATGAGCACGTCTTGCCGAAAGTCTTCGTCCACGGCCAAGAGTGCCGTTTTCAGATGGTGGATTGCTTTTTGGTGCTCCTGCATTTGGCTATAAATTCCAGCCAGCGCAATGTGAATTTCATCGTTCGTCGGTTCCAAGTGAAGCAAATGCTTCAAGCGAGGAACAGCTTGAACGTGTTGTCCAGTGATGGCCATGTATTGCGCTTCTCGCAATTGCAGGGTGAGGCTGATGGGGTGCAAGGTCAATCCCAACTTGAGGACGTGGCGGGCCATTTCGTGCTGCCGTGAATCCATGAAATGATCTAACAGGGCCTCGAGTTCTTCAACGTCGAAAAAACCGGTCTTTCCGGAGCGCAATCCCCCTTCAAACCGGCGGACCAAGTCACCGTTATCGCTTTCATTCTCGTATGGACGCCACTCTTCGTGCATCAAGCTCAAAAATAAGTAAGCAAAGGTCGGCAACTTTCGGTCGGGACGGGTGATTTTTGAACAGAATCCTACAATGTTTCCACGGGCAGGCCTTTTCAAATCCACAACCTAAGGCCTGCATTGTACCTTTGTGCCATGTTAATTCAGTCGATTTCAGGCATACGCGGGACCATCGGTGGTCCCGCCGGCAACGGGCTGACTCCCGCGGACATAGTGCGTTTCGGTGTGGGGTATGCGCAATGGGTCAAGGAGCACAAGCCAGAGCGTCCTTTGGTTGTGGTTGGTAGGGATGCGAGGTTAAGTGGTCTCATGGTCCGCGATGTGCTGGTCGGTACGTTACAGGCCATGGGGGTCGATGTGCTTGATTTGGGGCTGAGCACCACCCCGACGGTGGAGTTGGCGGTGCCAGCTGAGGGCGCTCAAGGAGGAATCATCCTCACGGCGAGTCACAATCCGCGTCAATGGAATGCCTTGAAACTCTTGGATTCCAAGGGCGAGTTCTTAGACGCTGAAGCCGGCCAGCGTGTCTTGGCGTTGTCTGAACTGGGAGCTGAAGCCTCTGATGTGGACGGGTTAGGCGCTGTGCGTTATGATAGCAGCTGGATGCAAAGGCACGTCGACCACGCCTTGGGCCTTGAGTTGGTGGACGCTCCGGCGGTTCGAGCGAGGGGGTTGAAGGTGGCCGTTGATGCGGTGAACAGCACCGGGGGGCTTATCATGCCGCTTCTATTGGAATCGATGGGGGTTGAAGTGGTGCGGGTGCATTGCGACCCAACTGGTGATTTTGCTCACAACCCAGAACCCCTTCCCGCGCACTTAACGGACCTGGCAAAAGCGGTGGTTCAGGAAGGATGTGATTTGGGCATCAGTGTGGATCCGGATGTAGACCGATTGGCTTTTGTATGTGAAGATGGATCAATGTTTGGGGAGGAGTACACGCTGGTGGCTGTTGCAGATTTTGTTTTGAGCAAGACGCCTGGCAATGCGGTCAGCAACATGAGTTCCACTCGGGCGCTTCGACAGGTCACCGAAGGTCACGGCGGTCAGTACACAGCCAGTGCGGTTGGCGAGGTGAATGTGGTGAAAGCCATGGCGGCCACTTCGGCCGTTATAGGAGGTGAAGGCAATGGAGGAGTGATTTATCCTGCCTCACACAGGGGCCGGGATGCCGTCGTGGGTGCAGCTTTGTTTTTAACCCATTTGGTGGAGAGCGGCTGCTCAGCAAGCGCTTTGAGGGCTTCTTATCCACACTGGGTCATTTCAAAGGACAAAATGGAATTGCCGGAAGAGGGCGTTGAGGAGGCACTTGAGGCCCTCGTAAAAGCCCATCCTCTAGCTGAGGTGAATGCCGTGGATGGTGTAAAATTTGACTTGCCTGAGGGGTGGGTTCATCTTCGGCGCTCCAACACGGAGCCGATCATTCGGGTCTACGCGGAAGCTGAATCCATGGAGGCTGCTTCTGCCTTGGGAAATAGATTCAAGCAGGAACTCGCGTCGCTTTTGTCTGCAACCTGTGCCTGATTTGGCCTAACTTTCAAGTCCGAAAACTCGCGCAATGACCGTGTACCTCGACAACGCTGCTACCACCGCCATGGCTCCTGAAGTGCTGGAAGCCATGTGGCCGGTAATGCACCACTGCTACGGCAACCCTTCGTCCAGTCATGCGATTGGCAGGCGTTCCCGGGTTCAGGTGGAACAAAGTCGCCGATCCATTGCGGCGCAATTGAATTGCCACCCTTCGGAGTTGATTTTCACATCTGGCGGAACAGAGGCGGATAACTTGGCGCTACATGCAGCCGTTGTGGATTTGGGCTGCCAGCGCATCATCACTTCCGAAGCGGAGCACAGCGCAGTCATCAAAACTGCAGAGCGTTGGAGTGACCGAGCGGAGGTGGAACTGGCTTTGGTTCGGCACATGCCTGATGGTTCGGTTGATTTGGCTCATCTCGAGGAATTGTTGCAGACAGGGCCTAAAACCGTCGTGAGTTTGATGCATGCGAACAACGAGGTAGGGGTGATGATTGATTTGGTGAGCGTAGGCAGTCTATGCCATGCGCATGGTGCGCTTTTTCACAGCGACACGGTCCAAACCATGTGCCACTACCGCTTTGATTTGGCGACATTGCCTGTTGATTTCATCACCTGTGCGGGGCACAAATTCCATGGGCCCAAGGGGGTGGGGTTTTTGTACGTCGCGAAAGGACTAAAAATCACAAGCATCATTGCGGGCGGGGGACAAGAGCGCTCGATGCGTGGTGGCACAGAAAACGTACACAGCATTGTCGGATTGGCGAAAGCGATGGAATTGGCCTTTGGTGATTTGGACGGGCACATGGAGCACATTCGCGGATTGAAGCGAGCCATGGCTGAGGGGTTGAAGGAACGCTTTGAGCACATTCATTTCAATGCAGACTCGGATAAGGAGGACAGGTTGTATACGGTTCTGAACGTTAGTTTTCCGCCGCATCCCAAAGGTGGCATGGCCCTTTTCTTGCTCGATCTGGAAGGGGTGTGTTGTTCGAGCGGAAGTGCCTGTAGCAGCGGAGCCACCCTGGGTTCGCACGTTTTGAGGTCGCTGGGATTCCATGATCCAGCTCGCGTCAGCTTGCGCTTTTCATTTGGCCGTTACAACACCCTGGCTGAAGTGAGCCGAGCGTTGGAGGCGGTTGGGAGGGTGTTTGCAGGTGCCGCGGAGAGTGCGGCCTGAGGGTTCAAGTCCGCTATTATCGATTACCTTCGGAAGATGATACCATCGCACTGATGCCGTTCAATTTTGCATTCAATTGGTTCATTCGCCGACGCATGGCGCAAATTGACTTGGCCCGCAGGGAACCAGTGGAATCGCAGCGTGCCTTAATGGGCCATCTCCTTTTCCAAGGCGCAAAGACAAGTTTTGGAAGGGAGCACGGGCTTCAAGAGGTGCGCAATTTGAGGGCATTCAAGCAGCAGGTCCCTGTTCGCACGTACGATGAATTAAAACCCTGGATTGAGCAGGCCATTGCTGGGCAATCGGATGTATTGTGGCCGGGAATGACCGCGTGGTTTGCGAAGTCATCGGGGACTACATCCGACAGGAGCAAGTACCTTCCCATTACTCAGGAATCGCTCAAAGAGGGGCACTTCAAGGGCGGAAAGGACTTGCTGGCCTTGTTCTGTGAGCAGCGTCCTTCTGCGAAGCTCTACGAAGGGAAACATTTGGTGTTGGGAGGGGCGCGCGCTGCGGAGTCTAAGGATCAGCCTTTCATCGGGGATTTGAGCGCGATTGTCATGAATGAATTGCCTTTTTGGGTGGAGGCGCGCAGGACCCCAAGCCGAGCGATTGCTTTGATGGCTGATTGGGAACAGAAAGTGGATGCTATTTCTTACGCAGTTATGAAGGAGGATGTGCGCATTGGCAGGTGTGCCCAGTTGGATGCTCGTCATTGCAAAGCGGGTGCTTGAATTGACGGAGAAGGAGACGCTCGCAGAGGTCTGGCCCAACTTGCAGCTGTTCATGCATGGCGGGGTTCATTTTGCACCGTATCGCAGCCAATTTCAGTCCATGATCGGTGATTTGAAGCAGGGTAAGATGGCGTTCATGGAGACGTACAATGCTTCCGAAGGTTTCTTTGCCTTGCAAGATGAAATGGATTCAGACAGCATGCTTTTGCTGGCTGATTATGGCATCTATTTTGAATTTGCACCGAGTAGCGAATGGGGTAAGCATCAGCCTGAAACACTGGAGCTGAGGGAGTTGGAGGTTGGGGAGGACTATGAGTTGATCATCACGACCGTAGCCGGATTGTGGCGCTACCGCCTGGGAGATGTGGTTCGCATGACAGAATTGCATCCGTTCCGGTTGCAAGTTGTAGGAAGGACACAGGCATTTCTCAATGCGTTTGGGGAGGAAGTCATGTCACGCCAAATAGAAGAGGCCCTTAACCTGGCATGTGCTGCCTCGGATGCCATTGTGCGGGAATTCACGGTGGCCCCCATCTTCATGTCCCAAATCTCAACCGGTGGGCATGAATGGTTCATCGAGTTTGTGAAGCCTCCTTCCGATCGAAACCGCTTCATGGCGGTCATTGATGATGCATTGCAGCGACTCAATTCAGATTATGCCGCGAAACGTTCTGGTGATTTGGCGATGGGGCTTCCTCGCTTGCATGGGGTGCCCACCGGAACTTTTGAGGCTTGGCTCCGTTCGAAGGGCCGAATGGGAGGGCAGTTCAAAGTGCCACGTTGTGCATCTACTCGCCAATGGGTGAACGAACTGCTTCTGCACGTTGAAGTCCCAAGGTCGCACGTTGAAGTACCGACGTGAATTGTGGAAAACCCAAGTTGGGGGACCGGTGAAAGCGACTTATTTTCGCTCTTCACTCCAATTAGGGCAAGGCCATGCATTTAGCTATCGCAGGAAACATAGGATCGGGTAAAACTACCCTCACCACGTTGTTGGCTAAACATTACCGCTATACCCCTCATTTTGAGGAAGTGGATGACAACCCTTACCTCAACGACTTTTACAAGGACATGCCACGCTGGTCTTTCAACCTGCAAGTTTTCTTTTTGCGTTCTCGCTTTGCGCAATTGGCGGCGCTTCAACAGTCGGGGGAAAAAGTCATTCAAGACCGGACGATCTACGAAGACGCGAACATCTTCGCTCCTAACCTCCACGCCATGGGATTGATGACCACGCGTGATTTTGACAATTACCAGGCGCTTTTCGAATTGATGGAACAGTTCATTTCGCCTCCGACTTTGCTCATCTACCTCAGGGCGTCAGTGCCGAAGTTGGTTGAGAACATCCAGAAGCGTGGTCGCGATTACGAAGAGGCCATTCGCTTGGACTACCTCAATCGATTGAATGAACGATACGAAGCCTGGATTTCTACCTACGATAAAGGGAAATTGCTCATCGTGGACGTGGATAACAATGCGTTTCACGAGGACAAGCAACAATTGGGTCAAATCATCGAGCGGATCGATGGTGAATTGCACGGCCTTTTCGTCTGAGGCTTAATCCACGCTTTGTAGCAAGATCGCTTGCCCCTCAGGTTTCATGTTGCAAGGAGATCCGAACAGCTGGACTCAATGGTGTTGCACAGCGCGTTCAATGGCAGATCGTTCTCGTCCGTTCCAAAAGGGTCTTCGATTTCTTCTGCAATGAGTTCAATGCTCACGAGGATGTAGAAAACCGCCATCACAACAGGAATGGTCCACCAAAAAAAGGTGCCTACAAATCCAATGGGCAACGTGATGGCATAGAGGAAGATGAACTTCTTCATGAACATGCTGTAGCTATACGGAATGGGCGTTTTTAGGATTCGCTCACACGCTCCAAGGATGTCGGTGAGGCGTTCAAAATTGTTCTCAAGCAGCCAATGCTTGTGGTCGCTGATGGTTCCATTCTTGTGCCAAATCGCAGCTTGAGCAGCCATGCTGGCAACCCAGGCGTTGGGTGCGTGGGCAAGGGAGGGGTGAGAATCAGGTCTTGCAGCATCTTCAGAACGCAGGTGATCCCTCAGCGCTTCCGCGAATCCTGGAATGCCCTTCCGAAAGACAGTTTGGCCTTCCACATCGTCGACCAGGCGAATGCGCTGAGCCAAAGTGCGAGACACGTTGACCAAAGCCCCCCACTGTTTGCGGCCCTCCCACCAGCGATCGTAGGCGGTATTCGTTCTGAAAACCAAGAATAGGGATAAGACAAAACCCAACAACGAGTGCACCGTGTTCGCCATGTTGAGCGGTGCATCTAACCAAATCAACTCCACCCAGCAAATGGCAGCGCTGTACATCCCAATTCCCATCAAGGCCGGAAATAGCCTTCTGAATACTTGGGCGCTGTAGGCATGGAAAATGAGTCCAAACCAGTTCTTTGGGTCGTAGTTGATCATGGCGAGTCAATTGAAAAAGGGCCACCCCGAGAGGTAGCCCTTCAAATGTAGTCTTTGAACAATAAGTCAGTCGATTTGCACGGCCTCAACAACTTCGATGGGAGTTTGTTCCACATCAGCAGCACCGTGCTGATCACTGCCGTGGTCGCCCAAGATGGGGGCAATGACCAACCCAACGAGGCACGTCAATTTGATGAGGATGTTCATGGACGGCCCACTGGTGTCCTTGAAAGGGTCACCTACCGTATCGCCCGTGACGGCAGCTTTGTGCGCTTCTGATCCTTTGAAAGTCATTTTGCCGTCGATTTCAACCCCAGCTTCGAAGGATTTCTTCGCGTTGTCCCAAGCTCCACCTGCGTTGTTCTGGAAAATGGCCCACAAAACACCACTGACGGTCACTCCAGCCATGTACCCACCAAGGGTTTCTGCTGCCCAGGCGTGCTCCATACCAAAGGCCAAAGGCAGCAATCCAATGACCAAGGGGAATGCGATGGTCATGGCACCTGGCAACATCATTTCTTTCAATGCAGCCTTGGTAGAAATGTCTACGCATTTTCCGTACTCCGGTGTCCCAGTTCCCTCCAAAATTCCGGGGATTTCTCGGAATTGGCGACGCACCTCTTGAACCATTTCCATGGCGGCCTTGCCTACAGAATTCATGGCCAAAGCCGAGAAGACCACAGGTACCATTCCACCGATGAACAAGGAGGCCAATACGTTCGCCTTGAAAATGTTGATTCCAGGGATTCCTGTGAACTCCACGTAGGCTGCAAATAAGGCGAGGGCAGTCAACGCAGCAGAAGCGATGGCAAAACCTTTACCAATGGCAGCCGTTGTGTTGCCTACGGAGTCCAAGATGTCTGTGCGCTCACGAACCTCATCTGGCAATTCACTCATTTCAGCGATTCCACCTGCATTGTCAGCGATGGGGCCGAATGCATCAATGGCCAACTGCATGGCTGTCGTTGCCATCATGGCGGATGCGGCAATGGCTACACCATAAAAACCTGCAAAGGAATAGGCCACATAAATGGCTGTTGCAAACAACAGGATTGGTCCAAATGTAGAAATCATACCTGTGGCCAAACCTGCGATGATGTTCGTCGCAGCCCCCGTTGAAGATTTCTGAACAATCCCAAGAACTGGCTTCTTGCCTAATCCCGTAAAGTGTTCGGTCATGTAGCTGATTACACCTCCCACCACAAGTCCAACAATGACGGCGTAGAAGACGTCCAACTTGCTAAAGGTCATGGCCTCAGCACCACCGATTTCGCTCATCTGCATGGTCTCGGGTAACATCCAATTGATCAGGAAGAAACAAGCTGCTGCCGTTAGGATGATGGACCCCCAGTTGCCCCGGTTGAGTGCCGCCTGCACGTCGCTCTCTTTGGCACCTTCTTTTACGCGGATGACCTGAGCACCTGCAATCGAGAACAGGATGCCGAGTGCAGCGATGACCAATGGCAACAAAATGGTCGACATGCCGCCAAACTCATCTTGCAACCCATTTGGCGATGTGCCGCGAATCACCGCGTTGCCCAAAACCATGGCCGCCAATACCGTTGCCACATAGGAACCGAACAAGTCTGCGCCCATGCCAGCAACGTCGCCTACATTGTCGCCAACGTTGTCTGCAATGGTAGCCGGGTTCCGCGGGTCATCCTCGGGAATGCCAGCCTCTACTTTTCCGACCAGGTCAGCCCCCACGTCGGCAGCTTTTGTGTAGATGCCGCCTCCAACACGCGCGAACAAGGCAATGGACTCAGCTCCAAGAGAAAAGCCAGCGAGTGCTTCCAAAACAACGGTCATGTTGTCAGCACCTGTGAACCCACCTCCGGATAACATGTTCAACAGCAAGATGAAGAGAACACTCAATCCGAAAACAGCCAATCCGGCTACTCCCAATCCCATGACCATGCCCCCCGTGAAGGAAACCTTCAAGGCTTTTGCGAGTGAGGTTCGAGCGGCTTGAGTCGTTCGCACGTTGGCTTGCGTCGCGATGCGCATGCCGATGTTGCCGGCGAAAGCAGAAAAGACTGCTCCGATGACAAAGGCAATGACGATGAACCAATGCGTTGTTTCAACGATGGTCGATACAAAACCGAGCAATGCGCCGGCAATGACAACAAAAACAGAAAGGATCCGGTATTCCGCTTTGAGGAATGCCAAAGCGCCTTCGTGAATGTGCTGAGCGATTTCAGCCATGCGGGATTCACCTTTGTCTTGTTTCCTAACCCATGAGGATTGGAAAATCATGACCAGCAGGCCGACCACGGCCAATGCGGGTACGAGGTAGAGGATTTGCTCCATGTGGTTGAGTTGTGCGTGCCCCCTTTGGGCCAGCGTTTATTTGTTGTGATTAACTTACGTAAGTGACGTCTTTGACGGCTTGAACGATGTCTTTGACTTGTGGGAGTGCCTCGTCAATGAGAGGCAGGGCAAAGGCAAATGGGGTGTCCGATTGGCAAAGGCGACGGATGGGAGCATCGAGGTGGTCGAAGGCGTGTCGCTGGACGCGGTACGTTACTTCGGTCGCGATGGACGCTACAGGGAAGCTCTCTTCAACGATGATCAGCCGGTTTGTCTTTTTAACACTTGCCACTATCGTATCGATGTCCAATGGACGAATGGAAACCAAATCAATGATTTCCACTTCTACTCCTTCCGCGGCTAAAGCATCGGCAGCTTCGTGAACAGTTTTCAAAATTTTACCAAAAGAAACGATGGTGCAGGCATCTCCTTTCCGCCGGATGTTGGCCTTGCCTATGGGGACCAAAAACTCGCCTTCCGGAATCATTCCTTTGTCTCCGTACATCTTCTCCGATTCCATGATCAAAACCGGATCGTTG
>DAISXU010000014.1:24415-31053 GCA_036825655.1 Flavobacteriales bacterium
TGAGCAGCCCTTTTGCCTCGTAGGGAGTAAACGGCGTTACCACCTTCAATCCGGGGATGGAGGCGTACATGGACTCGAAACTCTGGCTGTGCGTAGCGGCAAGCTGACCAGCTGTGCCGTTGGGACCGCGGAATACGATGGGCACGTTGTACTGTCCGCCAGACATCTGCAGCATTTTTGCTGCGTGATTGATGATTTGGTCAGCTGCCAAAACAGCGAAGTTCCAGGTCATGAATTCCACAATCGGCCGCAATCCATTCATGGCCGCCCCTACTGCAATGCCCGCAAATCCAAGTTCTGCGATCGGCGTGTCAATCACACGCTCAGGCCCAAACTCATCGAGCATACCTTTTGAAGCTTTGTAAGCCCCATTGTATTCTGCAACTTCTTCTCCTAATAGAAACACACTCGGATCCCGGCGCATTTCTTCAGACATCGCCTCACAGACGGCTTCACGGAATTGTACTTCACGCATGATGATGAATCAATTTTGGAGCGCAAATGTACGGCAACTAATTAAGACAGCATACAGGTGATGAAGGTGGGATGACGTGGTCCGTGAATCGGTGCGTCCAAGCAAGGCAAATTGGTCGTCCACGCCCTAACTTTGCGCCACAATTTTGTTGCTCATGAATATTTTGGTCTGCATCAGTCAAGCACCGGACACAACGAGTCGGATTGCCTTTGCAAATGGTGATACGGAGTTTGACGCCAATGGGGTTCAGTTCATTGTGAATCCCTATGACGAGTGGTACGCCTTGGTCCGGGCCTTGGAATTGAAAGAAGCGGGAGGCGGAACGGTCACGACATTGACGGTAGGGGATGCATCAACGGACTCGGTGATCCGAAAAGCATTGGCCATTGGAGCAGATGCTGCTGTTCGTGTGGACATGACCCCAACGGATTCGTTGCAAACAGCTCGTTTGATTGCCGCACACGCGGAGGGGAAAGGGTATGATTTGATTTTGTGCGGAAAAGAGACGATTGACTACAACGGCTCGGTGGTGCCAGGGATGGTGGCTGCGCTTTTGGATTTGCCTTACATCGCATTGGCCACGAAACTGGATGTCCATGACAGAACTGCCGTTGTGATGCGTGAAGTGACAGGAGGAGAAGAAGAGGTGTCTGTGGAGTTGCCAGCGGTACTCAGTTCAGCAAAAGGAATGGCAGAACAACGCATTCCCAACATGCGAGGAATCATGAGCGCCCGATCGAAGCCCCTTCAAGTGGAGAGTGCCACAGCCGAGGCGGCAACCCGCGTCCGGGTTTTTTCTCTGCCCCCGGCAAAAGGAGCTTGCAAGTTGATTCCTGCAGATCAAGCTGAAGAGTTGGTTCGTTTGTTGCGTGAAGAAGCTAAAGCCATTTGATCATGATTGCATCCATTACATTGAAAGACGGAAAGGCCACAAAAAGTAGCCTCGAAGCGGCATCATACGCGGTGGCTCTGGCTGCAGCTGCAGGTGCAGAAGCAATTGCTGTCGCGCATGGACCCATTGAAGGAGATGGCGGGTTGGGTGCCACAGGCATCACAAAAGTTCTGCATCATGCCATGCCTCTTCATGATTCTGCCCAAATCGCACGGCTGGTGTCGGCTGCTGCGTTGAATTCGCAAGCTGTAGTGATGGCACACGATCCTGTCGGGAAAGCGGTTGCTCCAGCGGTCGCTGTTCGCTTGGGGGCTGGATTGGTGAGCGGCGTGACTTCGTTGCCTGAAGGGGGCACAGTCGGCCGAAATGTATTCAGCGGGAAGGCAATGGCACAAGTGGAAGTCACAACAGGCCAGGCCGTTTACACCGTAACCCCCAACACCTTCCCGGTGTCACAGGGGCACGATGCCGCCGCCGTAGAGTCTTTTGAGGCGGAGATTGGCACTGCTCGCGTAACCGTTAAAGCATTCCATCCATCGAGTTCGGATGGTCAAGTTCCATTGCCAGAAGCCGATCGCGTGGTTTCTGCAGGAAGGGGGTTAAAAGCGCCAGAAAACTGGGGCATCGTCGAAGACCTTGCGCGTGCGTTGGGTGCAACAACAGCTTGTTCGCGACCTGTTGCCGACATCGGTTGGCGTCCTCACCACGAGCATGTGGGGCAAACAGGTGTGACCATTCGCCCGAGCCTCTACATCGCAGCGGGAATTTCAGGAGCGATTCAGCATTTGGCAGGAGTCAACCAAAGCAAAGTCATTGTGGTCATCAACACCGACCCTGAAGCTCCTTTCTTTAAGGCAGCTGATTACGGAATTGTCGGAGATGCCTTTGAGGTGCTCCCAAAATTGACAGCCGCCATCGAAGCATTGAAAGATTGATGAGCGTTTCATTGGAGCGCGTTACTTTTACAAGCTGAAAGTCAATGGGATGAATAAAGTTGCCATGGAAATCGTGAAAATAGAGGCCAGTGGATCTTCCTCTGGCGCCTATGTTATGGTGCTTTCTGAGAAGCAAGGTGCCCGAAAAATGTCTCTCATCATAGGGGCACCTGAGGCACAGGCCATTGCGATTGAAATGGAAAAGATGCGTGCCAGTCGCCCGTTGACGCACGACCTTTTTAAGGCAGCTTTTACTTGTTTCGGCTTAGAAATGAACGAAGTGATCATCCACAATGTCGTTGAGGGCATCTTTTATGCTTGGCTCGTGATGTCTGATGCAACAGGCAAAACGGAGAAAATAGACTCTCGCACGAGCGATGCTGTGGCGTTGGCTTATCGATTCGATTGTCCAATTTATTGTGAGGAGGCCGTGTTAGCTGAGGTGGGCATTACGCCCGAGGATTTGGAGGTGGAATTTGATTTCGATGATGACATCTCCGAAGAGGAGCAAGAGAAACCCGCGAATACCTTAGCGGATTTGCAAGCGGCCTTGGATGAAGCCCTGGATCACGAAGATTATGAACGGGCATCGAAGATTCGCGACGAGATTGAGCGATTGAAAGGATAAAGACCGCTCGTTCACTTGGCTATCTTTGCAGCCATGGAACAACAACCTCAAGTGCAAGTCGGAATCATCATGGGTTCTGCAAGTGACCTTCCTGTAATGGAGGAGGCCGCTCGTGTGTTGAAGGAATTGAACGTCCTTTTCGAGATGACCGTGATTTCTGCTCACCGCACACCGGAACGCATGATGGAGTATGCTTCGCAAGCTGCGAGCAGGGGATTAAAAGTCATCGTTGCGGGTGCAGGAGGTGCAGCGCACTTGCCAGGCATGACTGCTTCGGTCACTCCATTGCCAGTTATTGGAGTGCCGATCAAGAGCCGAAATAGCGTGGATGGTTGGGATAGCATTTTGTCCATCCTTCAGATGCCTGCTGGTGTGCCGGTGGCAACGGTAGCATTGGATGGTGGAAGAAACGCGGGCATCTTAGCGGCCCAGATAGCTTCAGCGGGTGATCCAGAATTGTTGGTTCGTTTGACCCAATTCAAATCGGACCTCAAAGAAAAAGTCATGTCGAGCATCCAACAGGTGGAGCAGCATAAGGTGGATTGAACATGGAATTTGTAACATTCGATACGGGCTCCCTGGCAACACGAGAACTTCATCCGCTCCTTCTCGATGGAATTTCTCCGCGTCCCATTGCATTTGCAAGTACCATGGATGAGAAGGGACGGCCGAACTTGGCTCCTTTTAGTTTTTTCAATGTCTTCTCGGCAAACCCACCGGTACTCATTTTCAGTCCGGCTCGACGGGGCCGCGACAACACCACGAAGCACACCTTAGAGAACGTTCTGAAGGTGCCTGAAGTGGTGGTCAACTTGGTTGATTTTGCGATGGTGGAGCAGTGTTCGCTCGCCAGCGGTGATTTTCCCGAGGGCGTCAGTGAATTTGAAAAGGCTGGACTTACCCCCATCGCCTCCGAGTCCATTCGCCCCCATCGGGTGGCGGAAGCACCGGTCCAACTGGAGTGCAAGGTCCTGCGGGTGGACGCGTTAGGCGATGGGCCAGGTGCTGGTCAATTGGTGGTGTGTGAAATCGCACGGATTCATTTCCGAAAGGATGTGATGGAGGGCGACTCCCGCGCCGACGCCCACAAACTTGATTTGGTTGGGCGCTGTGGAGGCAATTGGTATGTGCGAGCGAGCGGTGAAGCACTGTTTGAAGTTGCAAAGCCATTGGCAGCGCCCGGCATAGGCTTCGATGCGATTCCGGAGGATGTGCTCAAGAGTGAAGCCTTTGATCGCAATGCCCTCGCCCAACTGGCCTCCATTTCCAGCCTCCCGGATGAGACAGATGTTAATGAGCATAAACTCATCGAATTGTCTGACCTGTACATGGAATTGGAGGACGATGCAGTTGCGCTTGAAAAGGCCCTGCACGCCCGTGCCGTTGCCTCCTTGAAACAAGGCGATGTGCGTGATGCGTGGCTCACCCTTTTGGCGTTCAACGGGGGGTGATTTGTTCAAAATTTCTAAGCTATCCAAAGGCAATTCCCCCTGAATTCGCCCTAATTTCGTGGCATGGCATATGAAATGAAAGGCACGCTGGTCAAGTTGATGGATCGGCAAGATTTTCCGAGTGGCTTTTTTAAGCGGGATTTTGTTGTCCGCTCAGAGGAGCAGTATCCTCAGGATGTGAAATTCACGTTGACGAAAGAGCGGGTGGAATTGCTGAACGCTTTTCAAGAAGGCCAAACCGTTCAGGTGAGTTTCGATGTACGCGGTCGAGAATACAACGGCAATTATTACGTAGACTTGAATGCGTGGCGTTTGAGTGCAGCAGAAGGCGCAGCAGCACCATCTCCAGCTGCCAGTGCATCGGCGAGTCAGGAGGCGATGCCGGAAGTGAAGCCGATGCCTGCCGCCCCGAGTGGAGGAGGCGAATCGGACGATGACTTGCCGTTCTAACGCCTTGATCTCTTGAAAGCGCCCGAACCACAGGCGCTGTCGGATGAATTCCGAACGGCCCAATTCACCAACGGATTTCGAATCATTCACAAGCAGGTCGATCGCCCCGTCACCCATTGTGGATTGGTGGTGAATGCAGGTTCGCGGGATGAATTGACTGGTGAATCAGGTGCTGCTCATTTCATCGAGCACACGTTATTCAAAGGGACTAAGAAGCGCAAGACTTATCATGTGCTCAATCGACTGGATAGCGTTGGGGGGGAAGTCAATGCTTATACATCCAAGGAAGACACTTGGCTGTACGCAGCGTTTTTGCCTGAGCATTTGGAACGAGCCCTTGAATTGCTTTCAGACATCACGTTCGAGGCGACTTTTCCTGAAAAGGAGATTGTGAAGGAGCGGGATGTGATTTTGGATGAATTGCATAGCTATTGGGACAGCCCTGTTGAGGCCCTGTTTGATGAATTTGAAGAGCGCCTGTTTGCAGGTCATCCGCTTGCAGGCAACATCTTGGGAACAGAGGAGTCCGTGGGGAGCATGACGCGTGATCAACTTTTGGGCTATGTGAACCGAAATTATGCGACCGATGCCATGGTGGTCAGCGTCGTGGGGCCTGTGGAATGGGAGGTGTTGCTCAAACTTTGTGAGAGGCATTTCGGCGGCAGGCCCGCCACCCAATCGAACCTAGCACGGTCTCCCTTTGCCTCGAATAGTCCCTTCGATGTTCGGTTGGAAAAGGAGGTGCACCAAGTTCATCACATCATGGGGACCCCCACTGTTGGCCATGATCATCCGGATCGTTTGGGATTGGCCATGTTAGCCAACCTGCTGGGTGGACCTACCATGAACAGCCGCTTGAGCTTGAACATCCGCGAGCGGCATGGCATGGCGTACAACATTGAGTGCGCCTACACGCCATACACCGACACCGGGCTGTTCTCTGTTTATTTCGGAACAGATCAAAAGTCACACAAGAGAGCGGAGAAACTGATCATGAAGGAGTTTCAAGTGCTGCGTGAACGTCCTTTAGGAGCTCGTCAGCTGACCGAATTGAAACGCCAAGTTCTGGGACACATCGCGTTGGGACAGGATTCAGGGAACAGCGTAATGACGAGTTTGGGCAAGAGTTTTCTCCTCTACAACCGGGTGGAATCATTGGACAGGGTATTCGATTCCATTTCCAATGTTTCTGCAGAAGATTTGCAGCGACTGGCCTGTGATGTTTTGCAACCTGAGGCGATTAGCCATCTGGTTTACACAGGGTAATTAGCTCCGAGAGATTTTGTAGGCACTGTTGTGGTCGCCTTCGATTTGGTTCTTGATTGACCGAATTTTAAGTGCCAAACCGGCCCATTCCCGTTGGTTTTTCTCCAGCAAGGTCTTAACGGCTTCATCCATGTTGTCTGCTCCTTCGGCGACCAGTGCGAGGTATTCAAATCCAAAACTCCGAAGCCAGCTAATGGCTGCTTTGTCTCCCTCTGCTCCCCGAATCATGGCCATCAAATGCTGTTGCCTGTTTTCCATTAGCCAATTGCGGGATGGGCCGTGATTTCGGATGGCGTGGCAGGCCATGGCGAGCTCACCGTATCCATTGGCAGCCAACCAATCTTTCAGCGGCTGATTCCCTGAAATGGCCTCCCCCCAGGCCATGAGCACTTTCGCAGGATATTCCATGTCTCGAAGATAGCGAGCACGGGGCATTGGGCGCTAACTTTGAACCGTGCATCAACCTGCCCCCCGATTATTCGATAGAAGGTTTTTTTTGTTGTGCGCGGGTACGGTAGTGTTCATGGCCAGCTTTGGCATG
>DAISXU010000014.1:31063-31715 GCA_036825655.1 Flavobacteriales bacterium
ATCCCGACAAGATTGGTTGGTTGATTGGGCTTTTTACAGTCGGAGCATTCGTGGCGCGACTTTTTAGTGGCAAGATGGCTGATCATGCCGGCCGCATTCCAGTCATGTTGATTGGAAGTGCTGTGACCTTCATTGCGGGATTGGCGTACTTGGCTGTTTGGTGGTGGGCACCGAGGGACTCAATGCCCAATGGCGGCATGTCCTTGACCGTGCTTCTTTTGCTAGGCATCCGGCTGTTTCATGGTTTGAGCACAGGGTTCCGACCGACCGGGGCGACTGCATTTTTGACCGATGTGTCACCCGTAGAGAGAAGGGGCGAGGCCCTCGGGTTTTTGGGAGTCGCGGGCAATGCCGGAATGGCCTTAGGCCCAGCGTTGGGGAGCTATTTGGCTGTGGAGGTAGGCGTAGACGCCATGTTCGCGATGGCTGCTTTTTTGGGGTTGATTTCTTTGCTTTTGACTGGTGTTCTGGAAGAGTCATTGCCTGACGCGCGAGGGCTTAAGTGGGTTGATTTTAACCTTTTCAAAGGCAAGGTTTTGGATTGGAGCACCTGGCCATCTGCTTTGGCCATGTTTGCGCCTGCTTTTGCTTTCGGTGCGTTTCTTACGATTACGCCTGATTTTGTAGGGGATTTAGGCTACCAATACAAGGG
>DAISXU010000015.1:0-30513 GCA_036825655.1 Flavobacteriales bacterium
GACGTGCTTACCATGACAAAGAAGAAGTCGCAACTGGAGTGTTCTTGTCCACCTCCGTCT
Source organism: Flavobacteriales bacterium (assembly GCA_036825655.1). GTDB lineage: Bacteria > Bacteroidota > Bacteroidia > Flavobacteriales_D > Sanyastnellaceae > JALQTD01. The sequence continues at coordinate 61 of DAISXU010000015.1, forward strand.
CATATTCAACTTCCACATAAGGTCGATTCTTTGGGCGTTTTGCCTTACCAGGCCTCGATCCTTTCTTCTTGGGCGCTGGGCGATTTGGAACTGAATCAGCACCATCCTGTGGGGCGGGATCCCGCGACTCACCTGGTCGTCGACTGAATTCTCTTCCTGCTCCAGCTCCAGCACCTCCTCCACTTTCTCCACCGGAACGACCTCTCGGAGAACCACCTGCAGGCCGAGCCCGCTCTTCTGCCTCTTTGACGACCATGGGGAAACGCATGAATTCCTTCCCATTTAGATCTTCTAGCGCCTTCTGTGCCGCATCTTTCTCCTTCATTTGAACGAACCCGAAACACTTCGACTGGCCGGTATCGCGGTCCGTTACAACGCGGGCATAGGCTACTTCGCCATATTGTGAAAACAGCTCTACCAAGTGCTCATCTTGCACATCACGGTTGAGTTTGGCAACAAATAGTTTCATTCGGAAACGAAGGCTGAGTTTAGAGGTTCGCTAATCGGTGGATAGAGAACACTTTGAATTAGAGTGATTTGGCCAGTTTGGCTTTCGAGGCACGAATGTACTGAAGACCGCCGAACTTCCATCACATCACCCTAAAAATCGTTAACCTACCAGTTGTCACCATCGACCAAACGCCCCACACCTCCGAGCAACGAGCCCTCCCCCTTCGCTTTGCCACCTGCCTTGGGTGCGTGGGCCAAAATCCGATCCGCCAACCGAGAAAACGGCAGCGACTGAAGCCAAACGGTTCCTGTTCCACGCAACGTTGCCAAAAAGAGTCCTTCACCGCCGAACAGCATAGACTTCAAACCGCCAGCCTGCTCGATGGAATATTCGATATCGCCTGTAAAACCAACAATGCATCCGGTATCGATGCGGAGCGATTCACCGTTGAGCTCTTTTTCGACGATGGTTCCACCTGCATGAAGAAAAGCCATTCCATCACCCTTTAGGCGCTGAAGTATGAATCCTTCTCCTCCAAAAAACCCTGCGCCAATTCGCTTGTTGAACGTGACTGTGACTTCGGTGCCCAATGCCGCGCACAAGAATGCGTCTTTTTGGCATGTAACCGACCCTCCCACCTTGCCTAAGTCGATGGGCATGATTTTTCCCGGATAAGGTGCAGCAAAAGCCACTTTCCGGATCTGGGTGGATTGGTTTGTAAAATGAGTCATAAACAGCGACTCACCGGTGAGCAACCTCTTGCCTACTCCAAGTAACCCGGAAAAAAAGCCCCCTGAGGGCTTCGAACCATCTCCCATCCTTGCCTCGAATTGTATCCCGTCTTCCATCCAATTCATCGCACCCGCCTCTGCAATAACAGATTCCTCTGGATCCAACACCACCTCCACAGTTTGAAGGTCATCGCCGTGCAAGACGAACTCTATTTCGTGACTTTTCATGTTTCAAATCTACCAAGTCTCTTCAAATAATCGAATTCAAACAGCAGGTGGATGTGTTTAATTTGGTCCCATGAAATTCAACCTCGCTCTGCTCGTGTTCCTTCTTGCTTGCAGCACAGCCCCCCAAGCACCCGTTTCCCCAGCCATGACATTCAATTACCCCAACTCCCCTCATTCCAATGCCATTGACACGCTGTGGGGGGTTCCAGTTGCTGACCCTTTTCGCCCTCTTGAAGACGACAGATCCGAAGAAACTGCGAAGTGGGTGGATGCTCAAAACGAAGTGACCTTCGGGCACTTGCAGAACATTCCCGTGCGAAAAGACCTGTTGAAGAGGTTACAAGAAGTCTACAATTATGAACGGGTTGGGATTCCGCGCAAGGTGGGCGAGTTTTATTTCATCACGCGCAATTCAGGCCTTCAAAATCAATCAGTGACCTATCGCAAAAAAGGTTTGGACGGGGATGAGGATGTTTTTCTCGACCCCAATGCACTGAGCGAAGAGGGCACCGTGGCGTCTTCCTTGGGGTCAGCATCCCCTAACCACCGCTTCATCACAGAAATGCGCAACGAAGCAGGAAGCGACTGGCAGGTAATACATGTGTTGGATGTAGCGACGGGAGAAAGGCTCAATGACCGGTTAGAATGGGTTAAATTCTCTGGAGCAAGCTGGAATGCGGAAAGCTCCGGGTTTTACTACAGCCGTTATGCCGCACCGGATGGCAGTGCCTTATCGGAAGCCAATGATTTTCACAGCGTGTATTTCCATGAGTTAGGCACTCCTCAGTCAGCTGACGTTTTGGTATTTAGAGATGATAATCATCCAAAACGCTACCATTTCACCTCCATCACGGAGGACAGGAAGTACCTGATTCTGAACACATCCACGGGCACGGATGGCAACAGCATCCACGTCATGGACTTGCACTCAGAATCACCGAATTGGATTCCCATCGTGGAAGGATTCGAAACCCACACACAAGTTGTCGACCACCAAGATGGAGCTTTCCTAATTCTGACGGACATTGATGCTCCGTTGTATAGACTAGTCGCGGCACCGGCTGAAGCACCAGCTGACCGCACGCTCTGGAGGGATGTCATTCCACAATCAGCAGATTTATTGGAATCGGTCACATCTGCGGCCCAGTCCCTTTTTGCCATTCGCATGCACAACGCCTGCAACCGAGTGGATCAATACACCCTCCAGGGCCATCACATTCGAACCATCGAATTACCGGAAGACAATGGCACCGTAGGTGGATTCGGAGGCAAGTTCCATGCAACCACCTTGTTTTATGCCTTTAGCTCATTTACTCAACCAACGAGCATTTATCAATTCGACCCCGCATCAGGCGAAAGTGAACCCTTTGCCCTGCCTCAATTGGCATTCAACCCGGGTGATTACATCACCGAGCAGATTTGGTACCCATCCAAGGATGGCACTTCCATTCCCATGTTTCTCGTTCACCACAAAGATGTGACTCCAAATGGACAGGTTCCTACGTATCTCTACGCCTATGGAGGGTTCAATGTGAGCCTCACTCCTGGGTTCAACCCCTCCAATTTGCTGCTTCTCGAACGAGGAGGCATGTATGCCATGCCCAACTTGCGGGGAGGTGGAGAATTCGGAGAGGAATGGCATGAGTCGGGCATGCTGCTTCAAAAGCAAAATGTATTCGATGATTTCATTGCCGCAGCAGAATATTTGATCGCCAAAAACTGGACCTCTTCCGATCGGCTTGCCATTGCAGGAGGATCGAATGGTGGCCTTCTTGTCGGAGCGGTCATGACTCAGCGTCCGGACCTTGCTCGTGTTGCCTTTCCGGCAGTCGGAGTAATGGACATGCTGAGGTATCACAAGTTCACCATAGGCTGGGGCTGGACTCCAGAATACGGAAGCGCAGAAGAAAGTGAAGAGTCATTTCACAACCTGTTGTCCTACAGCCCATTGCACAACCTGAATGACGGCATTCAGTACCCGTCAACTTTGGTAACAACAGCAGACCACGACGACCGAGTCGTGCCAGCTCATTCATTCAAATTCGCCGCACGCCTGCAACAAGCGCATGCCGGGAGCAACCCGGTTTTGATCCGAATCGAAAAAAATGCTGGACACGGTGCAGGAAAACCCACGGCCAAAATACAGGAAGAACAAGCGGATAAATGGGCCTTCATGTTAGACGAAATGGGATTGGGAGAGCGTTGAATGCCTGAGATTGAACTTCCTTTCGAACGAGTGGGTTGGAGGCTCCAGGAAGCACTGGTCGGGCTTTTTCCAGAGGCCTTACCCTCCAGGAAGTCCTGTCGCAAAGCCATCGATACAGGTCGGGTTAACATCCGCAGGGGCACAAAGGTGTTCCTTGGCCACACGGCTCATCGCATGGAAGCTGGAGACCTCCTGTGTCTCAGTCCGGTCAAGGTGGATTCGACTCCGCGAACGACTAAAATCCAGATTGGCTTCGAAGATGACGTGCATGCTGTCGTGTGGAAGCCAGCCGGCTGGGTAACCAATGGAAACGGGCGACCTGCACTAAGAAATGCACTCCCCGGCGCACTCAACAGGACCCCCTGCGCGGACGCAATGGAGCGACCCGAACCCGTGCATCGCCTCGACCGCGAAACTGCAGGTTGGGTTTTGGTGGCGAAAACTCGAACTGCCGCCCAAAACCTCTCGGAGCAGCTGATGCCTCATGGTTCCTGCGTGAAAACCTACCAGGCCATTTGCAGGGGGCGACTTCCCCAACGGTTGCTCATTCAACTTCCACTCACTTCCAAACCCAGTTCAACCCACGTTGATTTCCTTCACACAGGATTCCTAAATGGGCAAGAAGCAAGTTGGGCGAGCATTCACATCCACTCTGGAAGGACGCATCAAATTCGTAGGCACCTGGCCGGTTGCGGACATCCCATCCTTGGAGATGAGCGCTATGGCGGCGGAAGCGGCTCATTGCTTTTAGTCTGCACTCGGTTGGATTACATCGACCCAACAACTGGAGAACGAAGGACTGCGCAAGCCCCCTTGCCCAAACGATTTCGAAGGATTCCTTGGGTTAGGTTGAATTCCTGAGTCCAGTCTTCCACGTCTCAACCTATCTTGTCCGCATGATCATTGATCGATTTGCACGTTCTTGCTTCCGCATCCCAGGATTCCTTCTGTACTCCTTTTACATGACCCTTCTGCTGATGTGGATCAACAAAAGGCATCGCGGAGACAGCATGGCTGCACACCGCCATTTGCTCCGTTTCATTCGTGGGGTTTACCGTTTGATGGGGATCAAGGTGACCTTCAAAGGGAAGCTACCTGACACACCCTCAGTTTTCATGGGAAATCACCGCAGTTACGTCGACGCGATCTTGATGCCTTCCAAATTTCCGGTTTCGTTTGTCGCAAGGAGTGAGTCGCAACACTGGCCCATCATCGGATGGGGAGCGAGTTTGTTGGGTACCATTTGGGTCAACCGCAAAGACCCCGATAGCAGGAAGGCCACTCGGGAGCGCGTGAAGCAACGACTCGAAGCCGGACAGGGCATCATCATCTTTCCAGAGGGCACGACGCACATTGGACCTGATGTATTGGAATACAGGCCGTCCATGTTTTACATCTGTGCTGAGGGAGGTTTTCCCATCACACCCGTGGCCATCGAATACAAGGACCCAAGCATTGCTTGGGTAGGAAACACGTGGTTTATCCCTCATGCATGGAAGCAATTTGGCAAGCCTTCCATTGAAGTATCCGTCACGTTTGGAGAAACTAAAACCTACCTCGATGGTGGTTTGGCATTGAATGAAGTCCGCGAATGGACAACAAAAACGGTCGCGAACCTGCGAGAGGTTTACGACCGTTCCTGAGCGTTCATCTTAAATTTAGCGCACCAGCAACCACTGCTGTTGCGAACGTCCTTGTGAGCTAGTGGCTTCAACCGTGTAAACTCCAGGTGACCACGCCGAAGCATCGACCCAAGCCCTTGAATCAACCACCTGAATGCTTAGCACTTGACGACCCGAAGCGTCATAAACTGAGCATTCAACCGCCTCCCCTTCAAACCAAAAACCAAGGTTGCCAGGATTGGGATACATGGTCCACTCCGTTGGATCCAATGCAGTCACTGCATTGGGAAGCAAAGCATAGTTCGCATTGACGGAGTCAGCGCAATCCGTTGCTGTTTCTGTTTCAATTACCTCGACCGTTCCGTTGATTGTCAGATCATCCCAAAGCACGGTAATGACAGCACCATCATTCGCCCCCAGAATGCTGCCTCCAATCACGTTCCATGCCAGCACATTGTTCGCATTGCTCGGGTTGTAGGTGAATGTGGTTTCAGACCCGGCCATGGGTTCAACATCATAGGTGATCTCTCCCAATCCCACGTAGGTGCATCCCAAATCCACATTGGCTTCTGGGTTAAAATTACACGCAGCGCTGTCCATGCACCCCTCAACAATGGGCTCTCCGAGGCACGTGCAATCGGAAAGAATTGCATCATTGACCGTCTCTGGATCTCCGTCATCGCATGACTCCCCTGGGATCAAACAGCTTCCATTGTCCACATTCGCAGCAGCGTCAAAATTGCAAGCCACAACGTTCGTGCAGCCCTCCACTATCGGAACTCCTGCACAACCACAGTCCTCTGTTATTGAATCCAAAGTAGTCTCTGGATCTCCATCATCGCATGACTCACCGGCAATCAAGCAACTCCCGTCATCGGTATTTGCGAAGGAATCAAAGTTGCAGGCCAATTCATCTGTGCACCCCTCAATGACCGGCAAGCAGAAGACATGGGAAATGGAATTCCCAAAATCCGGATCACCCATGGTGACCAATTCAAGCCCATCGGCTGTGGAAAGCACGTAGTTTCCGTTTGAATTGCAACCAAACCAAACGGAGCCATTGAGCCCATCCCCGTAGTCGTCTCCTACGGTGAGCGTTAAACAACCATTGGTCAAACAACCAGACCAAGTAAATTCAGTGTTCTGATCCGAATAGGCTCCCATTTCTACACCAGCCAATTCGTTTCCTTCCTCATCAGCAATCGACCAACTGGATTCTTCAGGGTAACAATCCGTTTGAAAGATCATCGTGACATCCGTGCATGCAAACTCACACGAGCCATCATCTATTGTGGCCGCTTCATCAAAATTCAAAGCCGTTGGATAGGTGCACCCGGGAACCAAAACCGAGCAGTCGGGGGCACTTACGTCCAAGGTATCTGAATGGAGACTGTCCGATGTTGCAAAAACTGAGAACGAAGCAGGACCTGTCCATTGCTCAATGACCAGAGGAACTCCATTCGACATTGTCCAGCCCGAGTCAGCTAAAGCGAAGCATGTGAATTCACCATCCCCCCAACACAAGCTGTCAGCGGAACAAAGAAAGCTGTCAAAATTGGCCGTGAAGGTCATGGAAGTTGTGACTTCAGCATTGAGTTCATTGTACCAACAATCCCCCACCGCTGTGAGCCCTTCAAAATTGCATTCGACAGGGCCGCAATTGCCCATGGCCAGCCCCAGAGAATTGGCCACATTGAGTCTTCCTCCTGTCACGGTTTCCCCCACCAAGTTGGACACCACATCCACTCCATCCAACAGGTAGCCACGCACCAAATCGGCTGCTGCTTGAGGATTGGACATTGCCAATGATGCCAGGTCACTGCATGGAGCGCTGTAAATCAAACCAATAGCGCCAGCAACACAAGGACTGGCGAAAGATGTTCCGGAGGTGTTTCCATATCCACTTGATCCAGAAGGTAGGTACACGTTGTCACCAGGCGCGGCCAAATCAATGGTGGTCGCGCCATAGCCTGAAAAAGTCCGCACATCATTGTTGTTGGTCGCAGTAACCGAAATCATGTAATCACTATCGCATGCAGTGGGCATGTCCCCCACCGCATCCACATTGAAATTCTGGTTGGTCGTTGCTCCACAATTCAGAATTCCCGATGCGCCTAAATCATCATAAAATGCACACCAAACCGGGTAGTTCGCAGGGTTCGCCCCGTCAATTCCCCAACTCGCATTGGTCGCAACGACAAAAGCACCAAATTCTCCCCCGGACTCCGTGTACAATTCGCGCATCACCTTGGGGTACTCATAAGCAGCTATGACATTCGATTCACTGATGCCTGCCATGTCCACTTGCATGATGCCAATGTCCCAATTAACTCCTACTCCACCGTTTCCATTATCCCCAGTAGCACCAATCATTCCACTGACAGACGTGCCATGGCCGCCTGCACCTACATTGTCGTTGTTGTTGCCTGTGTTCCAGCCATTGACGTCGTCCACGTACCCATTCCCATCGTCATCGATTCCATTGCCGTCAATTTCATGCGGATTCGTCCAATGGTTGTCAATCAAGTCAACGTGGTTGTAGTTGCTGCCACTTCCTTCAATGACACAGACTACGATGCGGTCACCACCAGCAGTGAAGCCACCGGTGGTGATGTCCCACGCCAAATCCGAATCAATGTCATGATCCCCCGATTGAACGTGATGCCATTGTTGACCAAAATTCGGGTCATTCGGCACTTGGCGCTCTTCAACGAAATGATTGAATTGAACAGCTTCTACTTGAGGATGACGTTCCACTTGCCTCAAAGCGATCAACAGCTCATCATCCGGCACCTGAATTAAATGAATGTTAGAGCTTTTGGATGGCGTGGCAACCCATTCTGCCATTCTGCCATCGGCACGCATCTCACCAATTAAATCATCTATGGTGGATGATGCGTTCAATTTGACAAGCAATTGTCCAGCCTCGTGGGCTTCTTGCGATTGGCCAAATGCGAAACTCCACCCCCCCAATGCAAGAGCGCAGAGCATAAATAATTTTGATTTCATACCAGCAGGTTTGGTCGCAAAATACAACCGAATAGCCCTTCCACGAAATACTGCAACCTGATTGCTGTTTCTCCCGTATTGGAAGAAAAATTTGTTGGCTCATGTGCTCAATCACTGCCCTTTTGAATACATCCGGCACATCCGATTTGGACCGTGCTTTGGCTCTAGAGGTATCGAAACTCCAAAGACACCGTGGTCCTGATTGGTCCGGCGTTTTTCAATGCGAACATGGAGTCCTCTCTCATGAACGCCTTGCTATCGTGGATGTGTCAAGTGGAGCTCAGCCGCTGATAGACCCCCATTCAGGTGTTGCGTTAGCAGTCAACGGAGAGATTTACAATCACCGGAAACTCCGGAACGATAAGGAGCTTGATTACAGTTACCAAACCGGGTCGGATTGCGAAGTCATCTTGGCCCTTCACCGCACCGGTGATCGAGCATGCTGGAACCGGCTTGAAGGCATGTTTGGTTTTGTTTTGTTAGACCCTCGGGACGGAAGTTGGGTCATTGGGCGAGATCCCATTGGCATCATACCACTTTACTTTGGACACGATGAGCTTGGGCGGTTATTGGTGGCTTCGGAGATGAAGGCCTTGGCGGCGACTTGCGACGACGTACAAGAATTTCCCCCAGGTCATGTTTGGTACAGTGACCAAGCCTCTCCCGAGCGTTACTTCTCACGCGCATGGATGGAATGGGAAACACACCCCAAAGAACCCTACCAACCTGAAGCATTGAATGCGGCCTTGAAGGAGGCTGTTAAATCCCACCTCATGGGAGATGTACCCTACGGCTTGCTCATTTCAGGCGGTTTGGATTCCAGCGTAATAGCCGCATTGGCCCAGCAATTCGCGAAACAAAGGGTAGACGACGAGGACGAAGGAGAAGCGTGGTGGCCTCGCATTCACAGCTTCAGCATTGGCCTGGATGGAAGCCCAGATTTGGCAGCTGCAGCTCAAGTTGCCAAACACATCGGAACCGTTCACCACCCATTGACCTTTACCATTCAAGAAGGCCTCGATGCCTTGGAGGATGTCATCAAGCACGTCGAAACTTACGATGTCACGACCATCCGAGCATCCACCCCGATGTACCTCATGGCGCGACAAATCAAAGCGATGGGCATCAAAATGGTCTTGAGTGGTGAGGGAGCGGACGAGTTGTACGGAGGTTACCTCTACTTTCACATGGCGCCAAACGCCAAGGAATTTCATGAAGAGAGTGTCCGGAAGGTCTTGGGGTTGAACAAATACGATTGCGCCCGCGCGAACAAGAGCATGATGGCCTGGGGAATTGAGGCGCGGGTCCCATTTTTGAGTTCACCATTCATCGATTACTCCATGCGCATGGATCCATCAGCCAAGATGGGCGGCGAGGGAAAAATGGAAAAAGAGGCCATCCGCAAGGCATTCCCGGGTTTGTTGCCCGATGAAATTCTTTGGAGGCAGAAGGAGCAGTTCTCCGATGGGGTTGGTTATGGTTGGATTGATGGCCTGCGGGACCACGCTGAAGAACGCGTTACCGATGAAGCCTTTAGCCGCGCTGCTCAGCGTTTTCCGATCAACCCTCCGTCCACCAAAGAGGCATTCTTGTACCGAAGCATCTATGAGCGTCTGTACCCATCGGCAGCATGTGCAGCTTTGGTTCCAGGTGGAAAGTCAGTAGCGTGCAGCACAGAAAAGGCACTTGAATGGAGTGAATCTTTGCGCAATGTGGTCGATCCGTCTGGGCGTGCGGTTCAAAACGTACACAAGGACGGTTACGCGTAACAAGCGTAACTTGCTCCTCATGAAATGGAGCCTGACTTTTGGACTCATGGTCCTGATGGGGACCACCTCCGGGCAAGACCTGGTTGTTGCAGCGGGGACCTGGGATGCTCAAGGGGAACCTCACCCTGCTCTTCGAATCCTGTTCATGGGAGAAGAGTTTGGCCCCAATGCCATCATTGACCTTCCTGAAAACACAGCCATTCCCTCCAGCATTTCGAACTTGGACTCCGTGGACCACCACCTGTTGATTCAAGATGTTGAATGGGAAGGCATAAACATTCCAGCTGGCGCCTCGGTGGATTTCGAATGGCCCGCGCTGGACATGGGAAGCTACCGCTATCACCTCATAGGCGATCGGGGGCAATACCTGCAGGCCTCAGGCGTGGTGCGGGTGGGCATCGACTCGGACCACAAATTCGTTTGGCATTTGGCCGATGCGCAAGCTGCTTGGATGGATTCTGTGGCACTTGGCGTCCCCTTGGACCTCATGAACTACGCCCCGGATTATTTCACCATCAACGAGGCACATTTCCCCTATACTCTGGAAGATTCCTTGGCGCTGATCGAGTTGCAACTAGGCGATACGGCTGTGATTTCTGTGGCAAATTCAGGCCAAATGGATCACGTCCTTCACTTCCATGGCTTCCATGTTCAAGTTTTGCACTCTTCGCGTTCACCCGAGAGGCTTGGATGGATGAAAGACTCGATGCCCATTCGCAAGGGAGAAGGCCTCACTTTGGAGTTGGTGGTAGACCAAATTGGAACATACCCTGTTCATGACCACAACCTTATCGCGGTAACCAATGCTGGTTTTTATCCCGGTGGGATGCTCACCCAGATCATTGTTACGCCATGAGGACGTTCATTTCGGGATTGACCTTCTTGCTCCTTTGGTTCGCCGCGCAAGGACAAGCTATTCTGCCCCCTCTTTTGTTTGCCGGAATGGATGGAGAGCACATCCTTGACGATGGATCATCATTGCCGTTTTGGGGGTATGGATATTCCTTGGATGGATTCATCACCTTACCCGCTCCACTTTTGACCTACACGCAAGGAACAAATAACTCCCTGTCCTTCATCAATGAGAGTCCAGAAGGCCATACCATTCACTTGCATGGTCTGGATGTGAACCAAAACAACGACGGAGTGCCCAGCACCTCTTTTACCGTCATGCCCAACCAACAGGCTTCTTATGCCTTCAACGCCCAGCACACAGGCACCTACTTCTACCATTGCCATGTGACCACCACGCTCCACTTGACCATGGGGATGTATGGCATGATCCTCATCACGCGTCCAGACGGGACGTTGTGGGAAGAAGGGCCTGCCTACGACCGGGACATCGATTTGCTCTTCAGTGACCTCGAAGTGGAGGTCAACCTCGACCCCACAGGCGCGTTTCCATTTCACACCATCCGCCCAAATTATTTCATGGTGAATGGCCTGAGTGGCAACTCCTTGACAGCCAACAGCGACGTAGCAGCTGCCGTTCCGGGCGAGCGCGTTGCCTTGCGTTTGGGCTCCATGGCCTATTCCAAAGTTAGTTGCACCTTTCCCGATGAGTGGAATGCTCAACTCGTCATGAGCGATGGGCGTCCATTGCCTGAGGCCATGTCCCCTGGAGTGCTCGACATCTACCCAGGAGAACGCTATACGGTGCTCATTGACGCGCCAGAATCGCAGGAAACCAATCTATCCGCGGAGTTCCTGAGCATGGTCAATGGCAGTTCTCTTTCTACCCAATCGGTTTGGTTGAACACGTCCCTTGTACAAGTAAAAGGAGAGCCGGCTGCTCCAACTTGGAGTTGCTTTCCGAATCCGGTTTCTGAACGGTTGCACGCCAACCTTCCCGAAGGAAATTGGCGCATTGCGGATGGAATGGGGCGCTTTCATTCGAGCGGGCTGCACACCGGTGGTACTTGGAGCGTCAACGTGGAAGGATGGCCTTCAGGCATCTATTTCCTTCACCACACAGGTGGCCAATCCGCTAAGTTCTTTGTGAACTAGCGGCGCTCCGCCAATTTCTTTTGATAGCGGCCTTGGACAACGTCAATGGCAATGAGGACGGCAATAACGAAATAGAACGTGGTTTGGCTCATCGGCTCCACAGGCTCACCAAAAAACTTCAAATGCGCAAGGTGCCCCCCTTCTGACAGGAGCATCACTCCTACGATGAGCAGAATGAACAAACCGAGGACCTCATAAACGCGGTTCTTCTTCAAGAACTGGCTGACACGCTCTGCAAGGGCAATCATCAACACACCAGATACCACGATTGCGATCGCCATGACTGAAACCCATTCTGTCAGAGCCATGGCTGTCAACACGGAGTCAAAGCTGAAAACAGCATTCATCAAGATGATCGAAACAGTTGCTGACCGGGCTGACCGGGTGCGCTTGTTTCCATCTTGAGCCTCTTCTGGAGAGAGCAAATGCCAAACTTCCTTGACAGCCGTGTAGATGATGAAAACCCCGCCTACCAATACGATGATGGCGTGGCCGCTCAAACTGAACTCCACCCATTCACCCCAGCGAAAGTGCTTAAAATCAGTCTGAAACAAGGAAACAACCTTGAGCAACAAGAACAAAAGAGCTATCCGCAGGACAATGGCTCCACCCACGCCCATGATTTGCACTTTTCGACGCATTCTTTCTTCCACCCGGCCGGACTCCATCGCGATGTAAAGCAGGTTATCGATGCCCAACACTGCTTGAAGCAAAATCAACATCATCAAAGTACCCAGCCACTCAATCCACTCCATTTATTTCATCTATCTAACCAACAAAACATGGCCCGAATGCTTGGTTGCATGTGCTTCACCACGTTGAAAATAATTCAGTTCTAACTTCCAAAAATACAGGCCATTGAGCGCAAAATAAGGCGCTTCATCACCACCGGCTTCAGCCACTTGACCATACCAAAAGGACGCTGGATCTTGAGAGGCAAACACCAATTCTCCCCAGCGGTCGTAAATCTGAAAATCATACTCCAGCAGAGGGCAGTTGAACTCCGGACGAAAAGCATCGTTCACTCCGTCATTGTCTGGTGTAAAAGCCGTCGGGATGTAAACTTCACAAGCGCACGACTCCAATTCCAAAGCCACATATGCCGTCAAGGACTCGCATGCATTGCTTACGGTTACTGAATAGTCTCCATGGTCAAAAAGCTGAACATGAGGTACAGATTCACCGGAACTCCAATCGTATAAAATTTCAAAAATGTCCTCGGGGAGTTCAATGCTCAATCGCACGGTGTCCTCGGGGCACTTCTTCACGGTCAGCGGCAAATCCAACTGCAAAGGGGAAGCGAACGTGACTTGCACGGCATCGTAATGAAAGCACCCGTTCCATTCCGAATAGGCCGTATAAACTCCTGACTCGTTGACGAGCACTGAGCTCACTTCGGGGCCATGGCCCCATGTGATGTTGGCTTCCGATGGCAAACCAGTGGCCACGAGTTCCTCTGAAACACCAGAACAGCCCAAGCGATCCGCCCCCAATTCAAAGAGAGGAAGCTCCTGTATGGTGACTGCTACACCATCGCTTGCTTGGCAATCGCCTTCAACTACTGTCACGGAATACGCCCCTCCCGTTGTTGCCTCGAATTGTGGGCCAGAGCCCGGGCCTGAAGGGCCTGACCAAATGAACTCATCCGCAGCAAAGACACCCGCATTGAGAACGACTTGCGTGCCTTCGCAAACGAACAAATCAGGCCCACAATCCACTGCAGGAAGGAGGTCCTCAATCACCACCACATTCTCACTCCAGGTGCATCCCCCTATGGTTGCCGTCAATTCCGCAATCCCGGGATCGTCCATATCCCAGCTGGATGTGGCTGGCCCCCCGGCCCACGAATACGAATCGGCTCCCGGCGCAGCGACGAGCATAACGGAACTGCCTTCGCAGAAATGCACTTCTTCAGGCAATTCCGCATGGTAGGCATCGACAGTTTCAATCGCAACAGTGTCTTGAGCAACGCATTCGCCAATGGCAACGGAAACGGCTAAAGCTCCCCAAGCAGCGGCCTCCTCTCCGTCCCATGAAATGGCCTCTGCTTGGCCTAGACTCACCCACTCCCCTCCTTGCAAGCCTGTCCAAGTTGTTTCAGTTTCATCGTAACCTGAAGCCCATTCAACCTCTTCGTACGAGCACAACTCGACATCCGACCCAAGGGATACCCCCACGTTTTCTGATGCAGTTAGATTCAGCTCATCCGAAAACGAGCAACCTTCGACAACGACCAAAACATCGTAGGCCCCCGGGCCTGCACCGTAAAGGACGCCAACTCCTGGCAATCCATTCCAGGAAAAAACAGGCTCCTCGCCATCCCATTCGGGATCCAGGGCATTCAAATCAACCGTTTCCCCCAAGCACAGTGTTGCATCTGGCCCCAAATCAGGGGTGTAGACACCTGAAAAAGACACCGCAGCTGTCCATTCATAAATGCAACCCGAAGCATCTACCGTCGCAGTGAATGAGCCCGAGTCGGTAATTTCTAGCACCAAGTCGTCGCTGCCATCCCACCACGTCACGGATGCTGAACCAACTGCTGGACTCAACTCCACCACATCCCCCGGGCACGCCTCAAAGGACTCGAAGACATCTTCGGAATCAATCAAACTCAGGGCAACCTCATCCATCATGGCTTCCCCGCAAGGATCAACCCAACTCACGGTATAAGTGGTTTCTTCCTCTGCTGTCAAAGTAACCGTGTTGGCAGTTGTGCTGCTCAGGCCTATGGCAGGTGACCATTCGGCATCCATGGACCCTGGAGGAAGTGACCACGTGACTTCGACGCCAGGGCACAAGGCCAATTCATCGGGGAGGACGTCCGGAGTGAATGGATTCCATTCTACGTCACAAATTCTGTGCGAATTGCTTAAGCCACCCGTACTAGCTGTGAAACCATAGATGGCATTTTCATTGTTGAGAAGTAGCGGCACGTCCACCACTGCTTCCAAGCGCAGCAGGCAGTCAAAATAAACCTCCATCAATCCGGTAGAGGCATCCCAAGTCACCCTTAAATCATGGTATTGTCCATCCTCAATGTTCGCATTGGGTGGAATTGCAGCAACAGGCCCAGCTAAGGCCGTAGCAGCTTGGTGACTGGGTGAGCCATTGCTTAAGATGGCGAGGTGATCCGCCGGCGAACCTACAGGGTCCCACGCGGGATTCAGAGAATTCGTGTAGGTGTCCATCTCCACAATCAAAGACGGAGTGATTCCACCAAACCCTTGATTCGCCCCTCCCGGGGTAGAACCCAATGACAGAGATGAGGGACTCCTCAGGACGAAGGCCATGCCATCGGCTCCACCATCGCCTGTCCCCAGAAACACCTGAGCCCGCATTTCAAAAGAGCTGGAAACATCTACCGGACCAGGAAACCAAACTGCACCACTTGAACTGTTGAGGTTGGGGGTGACTTGGTAGCATCCTGTAGACCATACAGATGCATCCCCAACCAAGGTTTGAGTCAATGCAGGCCGGGATGAAAACACCAAGGCCAGGAAAAGCAGTAAAGTGGGTTTTAACTCATCCATGTTCTTTCACAAAAGTGTCCGAAGCAAATCTAAATCGAGGTCCATAAACACCACCTTCAGCTCGCTGGCCTGCGGAAATGACCATGGTGATTTGCGCCGATCTCGGCAATCCCAACAGACGTTTCACCTTCCAAGCATCAAACCCTTCCATTGGACAGCTATCAAACCCTTCTGCCCGGATGGCCAGCATGAAGTGCGCACAAGCCAAAGCCGTGCTTTTGTGCGCCCAGGTCTTGAGTTGTGCAAGGCTCATGGGCTCACGTGGAGTGGGCTTCTTCAGCCCTCGGATGGTAAACCAAATCCACTTCAAGGGCCTAAAGATGCCAAGCGGCCCCATGGTGTAGACCAACTTTGTAATTTGTTCGAAATATTGAAGGGCCTTCGGTGGAGTCGTTGGATCCGCTTTCATCTTTTGAATCATCCAATCGTTGTGCTGCCTCCAGCAGTCCGGTCGAGCGACAAACACCACCAATTCCTGAGCCGTGATAGCTGCAGGTTGCCCAAGGCACAACCTCGCCAGTTCCTTCTTCTTTTGTGCATCTTTTACCCAATGAGCCTCCCACACTTGGAGGTTCGATGAATTGGGAGCAAGCTGGGCGGCCTCCAAGCAGCGCCTCATTGCCTCCTCTGGCACTGGTGCATCCGTGTATATCCGAACACTTCGCCGGGACTTTACAACGGCATGAAACGCCTGGGCATCGAGTGCCTCTGCTTCAGCGGGAAGTCGTTTGCTCGCCTGAGCCTCCTTCGCGTCAAAAATTTTAACCTTTACCATCCGGAATTGGATTCTATTCGTTCTATGATTGCCCCCTCAAATGCTGCTTGCTCTTGGTCGATGGAGTACGCAGATTGCAGGGCCCGAATTGCTGCTTGAGCCTCTTCCTCTGTTCGGGCATGGACCATGCCCAAACCCGATTCCACCGATTCACCGGGAAAAGCCAAGTTCGTAAACCCCACGGCCGGATCAATGGGCGCGCCTGGACGGGTTCTCCCTCCTCCCAAATCCACAACTGCCAACCCCACTTTCCTCGTATCCACCTCCGCAACATAACCCGCAGTCAATGAAGGTATCACGCGTTGAATTGGTGCTTGTGGCATTTTCAAGCTCAGCTCACCCCCCATCTCCACGACCATTTTCTCAAAGCGCTCGGCAGCCGCACCAGACTCCCAAGCTTGATTCAAAAGAACATGTGCAGCGGCCTCATCGGTAGCCAAGTGGGATGACATCAACAATTCGGCGGCCAGAGACCAGGTTACGTTCTTCAGCTGAACAGATCGAACGTCACCTTCGAGCAAGGCACGCGCTTCTTCAACCTCCACTGCATTTCCTGCTGCGCGAGCAAGTGGGGCATCCATCCGAGTGAGCAAGGCCGTTGTCGGCATGCCACTTCCGGTGCCTACATCGCAAATGGTCTGAGCCAATTCGCGTCCGCGTTCTACCGATTGCATGAAGGCCCCATTTCCCACTTTGATGTCCATCACCAAGTGTTCCAAACCCGCAGCGAGTTTCTTCGACAAAATGCTTGCCGTAATCAGTCCAATTTGTTCCACTGTCGCTGTAACGTCGCGCAGGGAGTACAGCCGGCGATCTGCTGGCGCAAAAGCCTCTGTTTGACCTGCAATGGCAACCCCCACACTTTGGACTACACGCTGAAAATCAGCCGGTGAAGGATGCGGGTTATAACCAGGGATGGCTTCCAATTTGTCAACGGTCCCTCCCGTATGTGCCAATCCTCTGCCAGCGATCATTGGGACAAAGCCACCGCAAGCCGCCAACAACGGGCCCAGCACCAAAGAAACCAAATCGCCTACCCCTCCAGTCGAATGCTTGTCCATGATTGGACCGTTGCAAGCCACCTCTGTCCAATTCAAAACCTGTCCTGAGTCGCGCATGGCACAGGTCACAGCAATGCGCTCTTCAGCATTCAGGTCTTGGAAATAACAAGCCATGGCCATGGCAGCAACTTGGGCATCAGAGGCATCACCGGAAGAAATGCCCTTCACGAAATGTTGCCACTGTTCAGCAGTGAGAGCGTGCCCATCACGCTTGTTGCGAATGAGTTCTGGATAGGTCATGCTGTCAAGAGAGTTGATGTGCCCAAACGAAAAGTTGCGGGTTGAAGGAAGGTGTCGCCCAATGCCTGCGCCACTTGGTCCATGTAGTTCAATGCGGTCTCCAAAGTGCGGATTCCCCCAGATAGTTTCAGTCCGCCACTTGTGCCACGCAATACCTCTGTCAACAAATGGACCGCCTCGGGCGTGGCGCCAATTGCCGTCTTTCCGGTGGATGTCTTCAAAAAGTCGGCTCCACAATCCAGGGCAAGTTCTGCCGCCTGAATCAGGGCCTTGCGCTCCCAGGGTGCTCCGGTCTCCAAGATGACCTTTAAGGGGCGGGAACCGGCCCATTCACGAGCTTCAGAAAGCAGTTCAGATGCTGGAGCAGCATCCCCTTTTCGGAAGGACTCATGAGGAAAAACCAAATCCCACTCCGCCGCGTGTTTCGCATTCCTCGCTTCTGCTGCAACCGCCTCGATGTCCAATGCACCCGAGGGGAAATTCAACACCGTTGCAAGGAGGATGGATGAGCTGCTACCGCCATGATCCACCCACCATTCCAACCAATTCATTGGCATGCATATCGCGGCAGGACCTACCGGCATTTCTCGTGCTCGTTCCATCATGCGGATCATATCCTCCTCTGACTCGTTGAAGGTCAAAGTAGTCCAATCGGTGCAGGCAAGGACTCGATCCCAACGCCCATCTTCCACTTTCATCCAATCGAAAGAAAAAGCCCAGCTATCGTAGCGGACATGAGGTTGGAAAGGGTGGCCGCGAAGACGGCTTTTAAACCGAACCGGGCTATGTCTTGACGTCGGTTGGGTGCAATGCTGCCGAGCCCACCCAATAAGATGGCAATGCTGGACAAATTCGCGAACCCACACAACGCAAAACTGACGATCGCTTTGGTTTTTTCAGAGAGAATAAGCGTGGCGTCCTCGGCGAGGTAAGGCGCAAAATTGAGGTAGGCCACAAATTCGTTGACAATGAGTTTCTGACCAATGAAAGAACCAGCCGTCACGGCCTCAGCCCATGGAACGCCAATCAAAAAGGCCACTGGCGCAAACGCATAACCCAATATCCATTCCATGGATAATTCGGAGAATCCGAACCAACCGCCTACACCAGAGAACAAGCCGTTGAGCATGGCAATCAAAGCAACAAAGGCGAGCAGCATTGCGCCGACATTGAGTGCCAACTTCAAACCAGATGCAGCTCCTCCGGCTGCAGCATCGATGACATTAACGGGGGCGTCTTCGTCCGATTTACTGAGCTCTTCCACCGTCATAATTTCCTGTGGCTCATCGGTTTCGGGCTTAATGAGCTTAGCGAACAACAAGCCCCCCGGGGCAGCCATGAACGAGGCCGCGATCAAATATTCCAACGGGACGCCCATCGAAGCATACCCTGCAAGGACCGAACCAGCAACAGATGCAAGTCCACCAACCATGACCGCAAAAAGCTCGGACGAGGTCATGCGTGAAATGAAGGGCTTTACCACGAGTGGCGCTTCGGTTTGGCCTACAAAAATGTTCGCAGTAGCCGAAAGGGACTCTGCCCTAGAAGTGCCCAGCAACATGCGCAAACCTCCTCCCAATAGGTTGATGACCCACTGCATGATTCCCAAGTAGTACAGAACAGAGATCAAGGCGGAGAAGAAAATGATGACCGGCAGCACGCGGAGAGCAAAAATGAAACCCATGCCTCCGGAATCGCTTACCAAATCCCCAAACATGAAGCCAATGCCATCGTTTCCATAATCGATCACCTTCGATACCGCATCGGCCGTAGCCAATAACGCTCTTTTCCCCCACGGAACGTAAAGCACAAAAGCGCCAAAAAACAGCTGCACTGCAAATGCCCCGAGTACAGTCCGAAGGCGAATGGCCTTGCGGTTATCGGAAAGAAGGATGGCCATTCCAATGAGAAATGCCATGCCCACCAAACTCATAATGATGCCCATGCTCGCGAAGCTAAGGCAAAGGACTTACTCGCCAAGCGAAAATTACTCAGTGCTGGTCACCCAGGTTGCGCGCTTTGAAGCTAAAAGGGAGGTACTGCGAAATGCCTTCAGCCACAGCGACCGCTTGATCTTGGCATTGAAGCACAAGTCGGATGGGCTGATTTTGCCTGCTCTCCGATTCTTGGATCACCTGGCGGCATCCGCCACAAGGCGAAAAAGCGCCCCATTCCGAATCGCCATCGGAAGCAATCGCCATCGACTCCACTGGAATGCCAGGAAACTGACTTGCAGCGTGAAACAAGGCGACGCGCTCTGCGCACAAACCGCTGGGATAGGCTGCATTTTCTTGGTTATTCCCTGTCAGCACCCTACCGTTGGCCAATCGCAAAGCAGCACCAACCCGGAAGCCAGAGTATGGAGCGTAGGCCCTTTCAACCGCTTCATGCGCAGCCCTTAATAGTTCCTGGTCAGCTGCAGGCAACTCATTGAATTCCCAAGATTCCAGCGTGCAGGTTACTGAGATCGACTTTGGCATCATTCTGCTATTTCGATGAAAAAATAATACTCCGTGGCATTGGACAACTCATCAGACACTTGAATGCTCACCCTGGACAAGCCCAAAACCGCATCGCTTGGCAACATCAATTCCGATTCACTCAAAGCCAATGAAGCTACCGCACCAGCATTCCAGAGCCAACTCGACAGGGTGTCTCCCTCCGCCGTGATGACACACGCCAAGACTTCACCAATCCCCTCTGGATCGTAGAGGTCTCCTCTCAGGTCAAGTGCCTGACCCCGCTGTATGGCAGGGATTGTGGGCAAATTTGAAGCAGCCTCTCCGGCAAGTGAGTCCAAATCCAAGTCCGTAGTCCACGGATTAGAAATGTCCACGTAAAATTGCTGCGTTGGGGCACTCAGCCCCTCCAGGTCAGTCAAATCAGCCTGGATTAACCAGGATCCTTGAAGGGTGTCCGGAATGGTCCAATTGCGTCCGACCAATGCCGTTCTGCCGCTCAAAGGGGCATCGATTGATTCCCGCCAATCACCAACCGTTAAAGCGAATCCACCTGCCACGTTGTCCCCCGCCCACCTCGGCTTAAGCTCAACAAAAATCCTTCCCAACTCAACGTTGTCTGAGGCATCAGCCGTGAACGCCATGGTATTGCCAACACTCAAAGGAATGGTCTCACCTGTCATTCGGCCATTGACCACCACTTGCCAAGTTGGAGCCTTCCGATCCTCCCCTCTGCAACCTGCTAACAGCGCCACATGAATGGTTATGAACACTGCATACCAAAATCTTCTCATGCGACAAAGTTCTAAAAAGCAAGCCAACTTATTTGCATCCTGCAGCCACCGCTTACCTTTAAGGCATGGACAACAAGCAAGCAATCGTTAGCAATTGGCTGCCTCGGTACACCGGAGTGAACCTTGAAGACTTTGGCGAGTACATCCTCCTGACCAATTTCAACTCCTACCTCGATCTTTTCGCAAAAGACCAGGGAGTGGAAATCGTCGGGCATGACAAGTCGATGCCATCCGCTACTTCAGGTGATCTGACCATGATCAATTTTGGAATGGGAAGCGCCAATGCTGCGACCATCATGGACTTATTGAGCGCCATTGCGCCAAAAGCGGTTTTGTTTTTGGGGAAATGTGGTGCCCTGAAGTCGAAAAACAAACTCGGCGACCTCATTTTGCCCTTGGCTGGAATACGGGGGGAAGGGACATCAAATGATTATTTCCCGCCAGAAGTGCCAGCCATGCCCAGTTTTGCTCTTCAGCGCGCCATTTCGTCGACCATCAGAGACTACAACTGCGATTATTACACCGGCTCTGTTTACACCACGAATCGAAGGGTATGGGAGCACGATGAGGATTTCAAAGCCTACCTGAGAAGAACACGCGCCCAGGCCATTGACATGGAGACTGCGACCTTATTTTCTGTGGGATTTGCCAATCGACTGCAGGTGGGCGCCTTGCTCCTCGTGAGCGATGAACCCATGACGCCTTCCGGGGTTAAGACCGAAGCAAGCGATCGCGTCGTTACCCAAAACTTCGTTGAAACGCATGTGAGAATCGGAATTGACTCCATCAAGGAAATCCAATCAGAGGGACGGTCCATCAAGCACCTCAAGTGGAAGTGACACGAGCGGTTACGCCCGTCTTGTAGAACGGTCGAACCGCTTGATGAAGCTCTTCACCAATGAAGGATTGCCCGGGCTAGAAATCTTCGTCTCCAATGGCCAAGGTATATTCATGCCGCCATTGAGAAGGTATTTTTCGGTCTTGTGTTGAAACAATGTCCCAGGAGGTCATCGATGACCAATCTTTGGAACATGCGACGCCATTTGCATCGAAGATCAACAAGGTATCGATGAAGGACGATGGCAAATCCGGATATTCACGACCTCCCAACCAATCTTCCATTCCCAGCTCGCTTGAAACGCCTGCTGGAATGGTAACCGTATCCAAATCCAACCCATCCGTATAGGCTGAGTGAGCATGAACAACCGTGACCGGCCCACTCGATTCATTCAACACAGAATATACTTGTCGGGTATTGCCCTCGCAGGCCGTTAGCGCTACCCATGCACCAACGAAAAAAGCGTAATTCCATTTCATAGCGGCAAAACTAACAACGGCAGCAAAGAGTTGCTTTGCTGCCGTTCGTTCAATCTCAAATGGAGTAGGGATCGTGTGGGTCGGTTTCAGGATCACCCTGATCTCGCAAAAAATCTGCCCCGGAGTACAAGTCTTCGCCCAACCAATCCTGGCCTTCAGCGTACTTTCCAAGTTGCGACCAACCTGATTTTACCAATCCAGCTGACCAGACGCACGAGGAAGCCATTTCAGGACCTATTTGGAGTCCGACCAATCCCTCATCGAGCAAGCGCTGCCATGCAACCTGCACGGATGCAACCTGAGCGGGCGCCCAAGAGCGCATTGCGCTTAAACTGTAGAGCACCTGATCTAGAGAATCAAATGGCATTTGGCCTAAAATCGCAGAAATGCCTCCTTCAGCTCGGTAAAAAATACCGCGGCTCGCATGATGCATGACCCACGATTTGTCCAAATATTCAGCGATGACGCTTGGGTGCCAATTGTATACCATACTCCGTAAACGGAGCACATGCCGGCAAGGTTTCGCTTAGAGGTCGTCGCCCTCCGTAATTTGCTGTTCGATCATGTCCGCGGCGATAGCTGCCAATCCAATCAAGCTGCGCAAGTCGTCGGGCTTCACATCAGCAGGTGGCTTAACCACGTATTGAATCACAATGCCCCCGTCAGGACGTTCCACCACTTCCCAGTGTCCCATTTTGTTCTCGAAATTATCCACCAAGAGCAACCTCATTGTTTCTGCCGTCATCGCTTCATCCGTTTCTGCGACAAGCGCTGGAGACATGATGGTACGCACGGTAACTCCATCGTAGCTCAACGTGTTCGAATACACATAGACCAATTGGGTCCGGTTGTCCGGAACTTTCACTACCAATTTAAAATCCCCGTCGCTGTCAATTTCATAGACCAAGCCCGCCTTATCCAAGGCCTTTTGGCACTTTTTGTCGACTTGAGGCGTGATCTGGCCAAAAGCAAAAGACAAGGTAAAGGTGAAGGCGGCGAAAAGCGCGGCGCGTTGCATCGCTGATCCGAATGCCACGCGCAGGGGTTGGTTACTTTTTTGCATTGGTGCAAGATGGGGAATTTTAGTTAGAACACGTAGCTTTCGGATGAAAATGAAACACCTGAACTTGCTTTTTTTAGGCTTCGTTTTGTGCTTGGCCTCAGCTTCGAACTTGCCGGCGCAAATGACAGGAATGTCTTGGGAGGTTGACACCTGTTTCTACGCTGGACTGGATTCAACGGACCAGTTCGACCCCAACAATGAACTCCCTGGTTTCACTTCTTACCTTTTGTTTGCGGACTTCACCAATCCAGCAGACCAACTGCAAGCCGTCTATGCGCTAGGTCAGGGGCAAAACACCACTTCTCCGTGGTTGTTGAATGCGCCTTGCGGCTGCTTTGAGCACGACTTTGGCACGTCCATTGGGGTGGGTTGGAACCCCATCTTCTTGGACGCATTTCCCAACCTTTTGTACGACAGCCATTATACCCTTGACAACAATCCTGGGACTTCCATCACGGGTGGTATCCCACCCATTTCAGGAGCTGCAGACTTGCCAGCAATCTGCAACACCACTCTACCGGATGCCGCGATGTACGTCCTCGGTGGTGTCTACGCTGGAGGTGATTTAAGGGTCCAAATTGCACGGGTAACAACCTGCGGCCCACTCGAATTTCAAGCGTGCTTTCAAGTCCAACAGGCCAATGGCGAGCTGCAGAATTGGTGTGCTACCCAGGATGGTCAGTCCCCCCTCTTCATCGACCCACCCTGCCTTACTTGGGCCCAGATGAACACGATCCTGGAGGTGAATCCGATGAGTGATCCGGTCTCCGTAGAAGTGCCATGGTCCTCGTCCTGGCCTGTGGAGGTTGAATTGTTTGACGCCCTCACCAATGCATGGTCAGGCACCTTCGAAGCCAATGCAATTTTCAATCCTCCACCGGGCGAGTATTATGCCGCCCTCAAGGACAATTCGACCTGCAGGGATACCACAGAAGCATTTTGTGTCCCATTGCCGTTTTATGATTGCGATGGGGTGTGCCTGGACGATTCGGATGGAGATGGCATTTGTGATCCCCAAGAAATCCCAGGGTGCATGGACGAGTTAGCCTGCAACTACGTCGCCGATGCAACCGATTGGGTAGCCTGCATTTATCCCGATCCTGGTTACGACTGCAACGGAGATTGTTTGGCTGACGGCGATGGCGATGGCATCTGCGACCCTTTCGAAATTCCAGGCTGCACCAGTGAATTCGCGTGCAATTTCAATGCACTTGCAACCGATGACGATGGGAGCTGTGTTTTTCTTCCTACATCGGGCATTCAAGGACCAACAGAAGTCGTCAACGCGCTCAGCTATACGTATTCGTACCCGCTTGGAGAATCGAGCAGTGCTGCATGGATCGTGACCGGTGGAGACCTCCTTCAGGGACAAGGCACGGGGTCCATTGACGTTATGTGGTTAGCTCCCGGTAATGGGCTCATCGAAATCACTGAAGTGACCGACACCTGTTCAAGTGGCCCCGTTATCCTGGAAATCCAGATCGGCTTGAACGGCCTCCACGAGTCCACCGCGCCATCCGACCTACTCATTCTCACAGAAATGGGGTTTCAAGCTACAGCACCAGGAGATGCTTTTGTTTGGGATGCTCGAGGTCAATTGTTGCACCGTCAAGCATTACAGAAAGGTTCCTTTTTGAATCTGGCCAACCTCCCCTGTTCGATTTTGCTCATTCGATTTCAAACGAAGGACCAGCGCATTGAGCAGTTTAGGTGGTTGCAGCAACGAAACTAAGCGTTTGCATTTGTCCCGCATTTTCACTAAGTTCTAGACATGACAAATCCAGATGCCTTGGTGTTGGAAGGTGGGAGCATGAGGTGTGCTTTCACTGCGGGAATTCTCGACACCTTTATGGCATTGAATTACCGTCCATTCACTCGGATGATTGGGGTGTCGAGCGGCGCAATGGCCCTCTCGTATTACTGCTCCCACCAGCCCAAATCTTTTATCCAAGTGGCCCGCCACTTGGTTACCGACTCCGGTTTCATCGATTTCAAATCGGCCTTCTCGGCGCAAGGCATCATGAACCTGGAGTACCTGCAGAAATTTGTCAACCGAAACTACCCTTTGGATGAACTCCAAGCGGAGCAACGCTGCGGAAATCTGGACATTCGCATCGTTGCAACTCATTTCGAAAATGGGGCCCCAATCTACTTAAGTCCTCAGGTAGGAAAATGGCAACGCTTCCTCCTGGCATCCGCTACGTTGCCTTTTATCACGCACGGAAAGGTCAAAGTCGAGGGCACCATGATGTTCGACGGCGGATACGCTGACCCGATCCCCTACCGGCACGCCATCCTCCAAGGCAGCAAACGCATCTTGGTCATCCGCACCCGACCTTCAACGGCACGAGTGGACCAGTCCTATGTGGATTGGTTTGGGAGTTACTGGCACCGAGACCACCCAGAATTAGCAAGGCTTTTTAAGCAAGGGCATGACCACTACAATGCACTTGCGGAAGAGCTCGCAAGCGCATCGCCTGATTCAGAAGTGCAGTGGACACAAATCGCACCGCCAGAAATGCTCGCCTCTGATGGGTACTCCGTTACCCAAGATGATCTGGACCGGGATTACCGGCTTGGTTTGGAATTGGGGCTGGATTACCTGAGGCGTGTTGCTGCGAACCAGGAAGATTGAAGTTTTCTTTCGAGGGGATGAAAGTGCATCCATTACCTTGCTCCTATGAACAGGACGATAAAGGTTTTAGCAGCCATCGGTTGCGCATGCATGCTGTGGTGCTGTCAAGAAGCTCCTACTCCCCCTCCTCTGGACCAAACCATCGCTTTGTGGGAAGGAGAGTCCGTCGCCTTTCTTCCGGATACGGTTTGGCCCAATGACGGCACATGGAACCGCTATGACGCAGGGCGCATCTTGATGAGGCCCTTTGTCTTTCCGCATTGCGAGCGAAGGTGTTCGATTGACCTGGAAGTCACGTTGCGATCCGCCGGCGACCCATGGGACAAAAGCGGGGCCGTGTTCGCGTTGGCTGGTGCCGATGGCAGAAGATTCATCGACCGGCTTCAAGATGGAATCGAAGCAGACACGACCCAATACCTGGGCGTCATGTTAGATGAAAGAGGATACCCCGCGCTGGAGTTGATGCGCTTCCTAACCCCTTTTGGTGCAGGGCATTTCAGCACGCACCCCAAAGCAGAAAGCTGGCGTCCCGTCTACGTCGCAAAATGGGAAGACGAAGTCCGATGGCAACGAGATTTGAGCGCGTTTCAACCTTGGTTTGACGAGGCAGACACGCTGTGGATCGGGGTTTACATAGACACGTGGACTTCCAAAGGCTATGAAATTGAGGGAGCTCTTCACATCAAAGAATCTGCGCTTGAATGCGACCTGGCGCCAACACATCGCATCATTCCTTTTTGGAACACCACCCGCTACACGCACGACCAACGGGAATACAATGGCTTCGCATCGGCTCCTCTCAAGACTACCCTTGAAGGCATCGGCGGAAGGGTTTCTTGTGGACTCATCACGACGGGACATGGCGGCCATGAAGGCGGCGATGAATTCACGCCCCAACTCCATCAACTTGCCGTGGATGGAGACACGCTCAAAAGCTGGACTCCGTGGCGGGATGATTGCGCTGCGTTTCGTCGCTTTAACCCGTCGAGCGGATCTTGGATGGTCGACCACCTCGATGGGCAGGAACGCATTGCCTCTTCAGATTTGAGCCGATCCAATTGGTGTCCAGGCAGCCAAGTTTTGCCTGAATTAATTGACTTAGGCTATTGGGAAGGTGGTGAACATGAAATTTCTTTGAGCATCCCTCATGCCCAATTGGCAGGGCCCGACGCCTTTAATTTTTGGAACGTATCAGGATATTTAATGGTGGAGTCGATGGACTGACTGGGTGACTGGGGTCACCTTTGATTTTCCTTGCACAAGGCCTCCGTTGCGATTGCTTGCATGGCGATTATATTGCGGCAACTCCAACGTAGGAATTGCCATGAGTCAGGTGAAGAAAAAAGGCATTCACGCCCTCTATGAAGAAAATCCGATCGAAGCAGACCGGCAACTCTGGGGACGTGAAAGTGACCCGCAAACCCGCAGGGGCTTCCTCAAGAAAGCCGGTCTTGCCGCCATGGGCATGGCCGTAGGGGGGCCTGTGGTTTTTGCAAAAAACATGCCGGCTGGATTGATTCCCGCCTTGTACGCGGACCCTTCCGCAGCGCCGTTTCAGTTGCAAGGCAAGCATCCTGGATTGGTCGTGCTGAATGACCAACCTTGGAACGTAGAAACACCCGCCCACCTATTGGATGATGACCTCACCCCTGCTGATAAGTTCTTCATTCGGAACAACGGTTTGGTTCCTACTGAATTCAATTTAGACCAGTGGACCTTGACCATCGATGGGGAATGCGTGAGCGAACCCGTGGCCTTGAGCCTGGAAGAATTGAAGGGAAATTTCACTCACCACACCTATGCGCTGACATTGGAATGCGGAGGCAACGGTCGGTCTGAGTTCAATCCGCCTGCCAAAGGAAACCAGTGGACGACAGGTGCCGTCGGATGTGCAGAATGGACAGGTGTTCGCTTGAAAGATGTGTTGGAATCCATTGGAATTTCATCCAAGGCGGTTTACATCGGATATTACGGAAAGGACTTGCACCTGACCAAAAATCCCGATAAAGTGGTCATTTCGCGCGGAATCCCCATTGAAAAGGCCATGGAGGACGAAACGCTAATTGCTTGGGCCATGAACGGAGAGGACATCCCCGTTATGAATGGTTATCCCCTTCGGTTGGTCGTTGGTGGCTGGCCAGCCTCTGTATCTGGCAAGTGGTTGAGTCGGATCAGCGTGCGCGACCGAGTCCACGATGGCCCCAAAATGGAAGCGCCTTCTTACCGCGTCCCCAAGTACCCTGTTGAGCCTGGGCAAGAAGTCCCAGCAGAGGACATGGAGATCATCGAAAGCATGCCTGTCAAATCGTTAATCACCTATCCGCAATCGGGAGCCATCATCCAAGAGGGCCGGCGGTTGAAACTCCGCGGGCACGCTTGGGCTGGAGACCGATCAGTGCAACGGATGCAGGTTAGCATTGACTTCGGAGCCACTTGGATCGAAGCGCAGTTGAACGCTCCCATCAACCGACTCGCTTGGCAACGATGGACAGCAGAGGTCGGTTTCCCGAGTCCGGGGTATTATGAAGTTTGGGCAAAAGCAACCGACGATCAAGGAGTTGCACAACCGATGGTGGTGCCTGGTTGGAACCCGAAGGGATACCTGAACAATGCCACACACCGAATCGCCATCCGGGTTGAGGCATGATTTCCCCAAAAGAGCAAAAAAAGCTAGACGAAACCGTCAAACACCTGAATCGACTGGTCGCCTCATCCCTATTGATTGTGGCCATTGCCTTTGTGCATATCCTCGCTCCTGACACCACCGATCGCTGGTATGCAAACGAAGGAAAAAAGGAACTGCAAGTGGTGTCGATGGAGCCCAATGCCATTTCTGACACATTGGTTGTCGATGGCATCCATGTGGCTTCGGGACTCATTGTTGATGAGGGATTCATTCAAGTCAAGGCCACGTGTTTGGCTTGTCACAGTTCCAAACTAGTCACCCAAAATCGGGCCACACGTGACGGATGGGAGAAGATGATCCGCTGGATGCAAGAGACCCAGAACCTCTGGGACCTGGGGACCAATGAGGACATCATCTTGGATTATTTAGCAAAAAACTACGCGCCCGACGACGCAGGTCGCCGGCGAAATCTCCCCTCACCAAAATGGTACGTACTAGAAGATTGAATGCATGGACAGCAGTTGTAGCTGCCTTGTTGATCAGCTGCACAGGTCCCCTGCCGGATTCCGTGGTAGCGAGCGTAGAGCACAAAACTGACGCGCTTTGGTCCATAGAACGATGGAAAATAGAAGGCGGACAAGCGGCCCTCATTGATGTGAGAAGGCAAGAAGATTTCAAAGCGGGACACCTTCCCGGCGCTCACCAAATTTGGCGAACAGACATGGAGTCGAAGGCATTTCCATATGCTGGCATGGCGGCATCCAAAGAGGTCATGTTGCAATTGTTGGACTCGCTTGGCATTGAAACGGGCCAACAAGTGGTGGTTTACGATGGCGCAGGGGGATGCAATGCGGCCAGGCTATGGTGGTTGCTCAATCTTTACGGACATGCCCCCGTCGCCTTATTGGATGGCGGGCCGCAAGCCTGGCAGGCTTTAGGTAATGCACTCGAGGTGGGACAGGTTGAGGCTCCAACTCCAACCGGATTTCAATTCTGCTGCAAACCCAAATCCAATTTGCTCGCCACCCAAGAGGATGTGAAAAATGCAGCAAGCAACGGCACCTTGATTTTGGATACCCGCACCGATGATGAATACAGTGGAAGGCGGATGAAAAATGGGGCAACACGTGCAGGACGAATTCCAGGCAGCTTGCAATTCAACTGGGGAAATGCCGTGAACCTTAATGACCTAGGAACCATCAAATCTACCCAAGACCTCACATGGGACTTCCAAGAAGCGGGCATCGACTTCACTCAACCGATCATTACCTATTGCCATACGGGTGTTCGATCCGCCCACACCACCTTCGTGCTGCGAAATGTGTTAGGTTTCAACCAAGTGTCCAATTACGACGGCTCCTGGAGTGAGTGGAGTTTCTCGGAAGAACTGCCCCTTGAAGCCGATGAGCCTGTGAATCCAGAGCTCTGAGGTTCAACGAATCATCAGGACCTTTTGTGTCCGCCCATTGAAGTGCACTTCATCGCCAAGCATGGCGCCAGGCACCAACAAGGCCTGTGCTAAGGGTGAAGCAGCGGAAATGACATGCACCTTGCCATGCGGTGTTGTGATGGCCCCAAGCGGGGCAGCAATCAACACATGACCAGAATCCGTTTGCACCCAACTTCCCCAACGGGCTGGTGGACCCTCTGCAGGGGCTCTTCGCCTCAAATCTGCCTCTAAAGCTTGAGCGAGCTTCCAATCATTCACCGCACGCTCCATCTCCATTTGCACTATCGCCCTCCCCGTTTCATGCTTGTCCCCAGCGCTCGACTTGCCCTCGGAGCCCAAGGATTCACGAAGGGAATCCATCCGATTCAGCGCCTGATTGACGCGCCCGTGAGCCACTAAAAGCGCAGCCTCCCAAACCTCCTGTTTTATCCGGTCTAAGCTCATACGGCGAACCTACAAATCAAACGGCATTTTCAT
>DAISXU010000016.1:0-29698 GCA_036825655.1 Flavobacteriales bacterium
GACTCGAACCCAGGACCCTCTCATTAAAAGTGAGATGCTCTAACCAGCTGAGCTACGAGATCGGATTTCAAGGAGCAAAAAAGGCAGCGCGAAGGGCGTGCTGTCCTCGTTTGGGGGGGCAAAGATAGACCAAATTCTTTTCGGGCAAATTCATGGCCATTTTTTTTTCATGGCCCATTGAATTTCCGGGTCTTTCCTGCGCCATGCAACCGCATCAGAAAGAAAGATGTCTATCTTTCGCATGATGATTACTAAGGCACACCACATCTTCTTGGCGTTGCTGTTCATGGGTTTAGCCTCGGCCACCTTTGCACAGTCGCCTCGTCCATCGGCATTCATTGCCGACCTTGAAACAACTTGGTCTGAATGGCAACAAGATGCGAAGCGAATGGAGTTTTGGAAATCCAACGGTTGGGTCTTCGAGGAAACGATCAAGGAGTTGCAAGACCGCAATGCACCATGGTGGCCGCTTGAGGATATTCCATGGGCAGATGGGGAGCTCTCGCCGGAAGAATTGCCAGAAGGCGTAGAACCGGATGCGCTGCATTTTCAAACATGGAATGTTCCAGGAGGTACGTTTCATTTGTTGAGTTTGGTGCGTCTGGAGACCCTCTTCGCCCGATCAAATCAACAGCGTTGAATCAATACCGCTTGTTTTGAAATCAAACCAACACACTTTGGGCATTTACCTAAAAACTGCTTTCGTGGCATGCTCGTTGATAGCAATGAGCTCATTCGTTAGGGGGCAAGAAACGCCCATCTCCAACTCCACACTCACCACCTGCGGGGGCTTTTTAGTGGATACAGGATTAAGCGCAGGAGATTCAAGTCCCAACGAGGACATCACCATGACCTTGTGTCCTGAGGCTCCGGAGACCATCATCACGTTGTACTTCGCTTTGGCCAATTTGGGGCCTGGCGATGTGCTCGAGATTTACGATGGACCAGATACAGATTCCCCGCTGCTTGGTTCGTTCATAGAATATGGCGCACAAGGCTTGGAAATCTATGCCGGCGCAGCCAACGTCGATGGTTGCCTGACGCTTCATTTCACCAGCGATGCCAATGGAAACAGCAACTTTGTCGCAGAAATGACTTGTGGTTACCCGTGTGAGCGGCCCATCGCCTATTGTTCTACCGGTGAGGACGTGCCTAATTTGGTTTGCCCAGGTGAGGAAATTACGTTCAACGCCTCCGGTTCAACAGTTGCGGATGGATTTGAGATCGTTACGTGGGAATGGGATTTTGATGATGGCGAATCGGACAACAGCGGCAGTGTGGTAACCCATGCCTTTGCAAATCCGGGGGCTTATAAGGTGCAATTGAGCATTGCTGACAACAACTACGACGAGGATAATCCAGAAGGTTGCGGAAACAACAACCTCATTGACCACCTCATTTTAGTTTCGACGGAGCCAGATTGGACGGGGTCCAGCGTGGATGCGACGATTTGCTCGGGTCAAATTTTTCCATTGAATGGGGTCGTGAACGGGGTGACTTATGATGCGACCCCTGATGCTAATTTTGGTGGAGGCTTGTTCATTCCCGATGATCAATCACAGTGTTTTTCTGCATCCCTCACGTTTAATGGGTTCAATCCCGGAGCGACCGTCACGGATGGCGAAACGGACATCGTCGATTACTTCATCGAATTTGAGCACAGTTTCATGGGCGATTTGACCATAACGTTCATTTGCCCGAATGGCCAAACCATGACAGTGCATGAGCAAGGTGGAGGTGGAACATTCCTCGGAGAGCCCATTGACAATGATTTGCTTCCGAATGATCAAGGCGTAGGGTATGATTATTGGTGGTCACCGACGGCTGTGAATGGGACCTGGGCAGAAAACGCTGGTGGAACACTGCCTTCCGGCACTTACGAGGCTACCGGGCCTTGGAGCTTGATGAACGGATGTCCATTGAACGGCACTTGGGAAGTCGAAATCTGTGATTCTTGGGGGTCTGACAATGGCTTCATTTTCGATTGGACCGTTAATTTCAATCCCAATTTGTATCCGGATCCCATTGTCTTTACTCCCGTATTCGGCCAAAATTGCGATAGCACGTCTTGGTCTGGTCCGTCCATCAGCTCTACTTCGAGCGATTGCAACAATTTGGAGATTCAGCCCAACTTTGTTGGGACGGAGACATACATCTACACGGCTACCAATGATTTCGGCTGTACTTACGAGTATCCAGTTGAGATTACAGTTGTTCAAGGTCCTACCATTGAAATGTCGGCCTCTGCGGATTATTGCGGATCTCCTATTGATTTGAGTGGAACTGTCACGAATGTGAATCCGGATTACACCTACACTTACAACTGGTCTCCTCCGGGACCGCTCAACACCAGTTCTGGGCCCAATGTCACGGTGACAGATTTAGATGAACTGACCAATTTCTTGTTAACCGTTACCGTAACGGGAGGAGAGTTGGAGAATTGTTCCGGAACAGAATCGGTTTTTGTAGACGTAATGGAGCCTCCTGTATCATTCGATTTGGAGCAGTTGGAAATTTGTTTGGGCGAAACGGTGGCCTTGGTCATTCCTGATCAACCCGCAGGGTGGGATCAATACGAGTACGAATGGACGTTCTCCTATGTGTGCGATGATCCCTTGACGGAAGAATTGGAAATGTGTTCCGAACCAGCAGGCACCACTGCTGGAATAGGTGTGGACGAATCAGGTGTTTACTCGGTTATTATTAGCATGCCAGCCCCTTGTGTCTGGACTGCAGAGGGGGCGTTTGAAGTTGAGGCTGAACCTTGCGAGCTCACCATCCCGAATGTTTTTTCGCCCAACAACAAAGGGGATGGAAATGATGCCTTCCGCGTGGAGGGGCTAGACGGTTACCCTCGGAGCACGGTACGCATATACAACCGCTGGGGTTCGTTGGTTTTCTCACATGACGATTTTGGAAATTCTGCAGGATGGGATCCTACGCCAAGCGAAGCAAGCGAAGGCACTTACTACTACGTGCTGGGAGTTTCAAGGAACGAGGCGGCGCTCACAGTGACGAACGAAGATGGGGACTTGATGGAGTACGGAGGGACGGGAATGAAGTACTTCCAAGGAACATTGACTTTGGTGCGCTAAAGATGGCTTTGAGCGGAAGGGGAGGGCATTTCGCTTCTCCCGAGGAGGAATTGGGTCGCCTCGCCGAGGCACTCGTTTTGGAACAACGGGAGCAGCAGGAGCGCATGCGAATTGTGCTTCGAGAGAGTTCACTCGCCATTCGCAGGAAAGAGCGCTTGTCCTGGTCACCCGTGGAGGTGAAGGACATGCGATTTGCAGCTCGCGGCCGTCAGATTTTGACTTTATCTCCTGTTACAGGTGGTGGCGAACCGCATGCTTTCCGAGTTGGTGCATCCGTTGAGGTTTATCCAGCTGAAGTTTCCGATGAAAAACCAGTTCGAGGTGTGGTGCGTCGGGCGAAAGCACTGGAGATTGAAGTGGTTTTTGATCGCTCCGATTTTGATGCTCAAAGCGAATACCGCAAATGGACGGTGGATGCTTGCCATGATGAGCGCACGTTTGCTGTCATGGCCATGGCATTGAACCGTTGGATCAATGAGGACAAACAAGAGCGAGTTGTTTTCAGGGATATGGCATTGGGGTATCGACCAGTTGACCAAAGTTCCGCTCGGTTCACAAGCATTTCGTCTCTGAATGAGCTACAAGCTCGGGCAGTTTGTGAAATCCTCGCCCAACCCAAGCTCATGCTCCTCCAGGGGCCTCCTGGAACAGGAAAGACGACGACCTTGGTGCATGCCATTGCGGGGCTTGTTCAATCTGGCGAGCAAGTGTTGGCTACAGCAGCGAGCAATGCTGCTGTCGATGTGCTGGCTAAAAAGTGCATTGAAGCCGGTTTGAAAACGGTTCGCATCGGAAACCCGATTCGAATAGACGACGATGTCGCCAAGAATAGCTTGGAATCCCTGGTGGAGCGGGATGTTGATTACAAACGCGTCCGTGACCTGCGCCGCCGAGCCGAAGATGCTTGGCGTGAGGCAACCCGGTATCGCCGAAATTTTGATTCCGATGCGCGGGCTGAGCGCAAAATGGCGAGGGACGACGCGAAAGAGCTTCAAGCGGCAGCAACCGATCTCGAACGCGCGATTGAAGAACGGGCGATTCGAAATGCCGACGTGGTTTGCTCAACCCTGACGGGAACTGCGGATTACGATTTGCGTCCTTTCCACTTCCCGGTGGTGGTGGTGGATGAGGCTGGGCAGGCTCTGGAACCACTGATTTGGAGCGCCATGTTGAAAGCGGATCGATTGGTTTTGGCAGGTGATCCACAACAACTTCCACCAGTAGTGCATGATGCGGCGGCAGCTGCGTTGGGGTTGGATGTCAGTTTATTGGAGAAGCGAATGGCGAGAAGTTCAGAGGCCTTTGCTCCAGAGGTGGTGCTGCAAGTCCAATACCGCATGAACGCTGGAATCATGGGCACCGTTAACGACTACTTTTATGAAGGTAAGCTGCTTGCGGACGAGTTAGTCACCCAGCGCCAATTGAGTGGATGCAGTCCTTGGACATTGATCGATACGGCAGGTTGTGGTTTTGAGGAGCAACGCGATGCAGAAGGGGAGAGTAAGGTCAATCCAGATGAAGCGGCATTTGTCGCAGCCCGATTGGTGGAGTTGAGGAGTCGTTTTCCAAGCGCTAGCATTGGCGTGATCGCACCCTATCGTGCCCAAGTGCAAGCCATCGAATCCGCCTGGGGAGAACCTGACGCTGGGATGGACATTTCAACAGTCGATTCATTTCAAGGCCAGGAACGCGACATCATTGTTTTGTCGCTGACCCGAAGCAATTCCGAAGGTGAAATCGGTTTCCTATCCGAGCACAGAAGAACCAACGTCGCGATGTCACGCGCGCGCAAGCACCTCCTTGTCGTGGGGGATAGCAGCACTTTGGGTGCGGATGACTTTTTTGGTTGGCTGGTGGAACGCAGCGAGGCAGAGGGAGCCTACAAGAGCGCTTGGGAATTTCTATAGCCGTTAGGCTTCGACCTCAGGTGCTTGGTCTAAATCTTCAGTGTACTCCGAAACAGGGGCATGCTCAGGCGCACCAAAACCTGCAGGGCCGGCATTGGACCCGCCTTCTTCCTCAAGCGGGAAAACCTCGGTGATTTTTTGGAAGGCAATGGATGGAATGACGTAGCCCACTCCGATGGAACGCATGTGTTCGGCCACCTTGTCGTAGGCATCGCGCACGTCGCGCGCGGACAAAAGGATGTGTTCGTTGCTTTCCTTCTCTTTGCCTTTGTCTTCATCGAAGGTGGTGAGTGCAATTTTTACTTTGAACCACAAATCGGCATCGTCGAAACGGATCACCTCAGAGAAATTGCTCTTTGTGATTTGAGTGATTTCAAAGGGACGAATGCCTTCATTTTCACAAATGGTGGTCATCCGAGTTTCAGCTTCGGTGTAGTTGAATGCATCCAATACAAATGCTTCAGTTGCCTTAATCTCCGCTCCTTCGCTGTCGTGGCGAGTGTACTTTACTTTGCAGGTAAACCAGTGCTTCGTCATGTTTCAAAGGTAAGGTGTTGCCCCTTCAATGGCGGTGGTTTTCTCCACAAGAATTCCCTCCATAAAAGACCAGGTTGGTTTTTATTGAGTAAGGCCGCGGCGTATCTTGCAGGAGTGAAACTGAAGGACGATTACCAGCACAAAGGAAAGCGGAAGAAGCTCCTTTCTGAATTGCGAAAGATGGGCATTTCATCTGAGGAGGTTTTGGAGGCCATGGACCGCGTTCCACGTCACTTTTTTCTCTCATCTGCCTTCGATCGTTATGCATACGTGAACCAGGCGTTTCAAATTGGCGCTGGTCAGACTATATCCAAGCCGTTCACCGTTGCACGCCAAACGGAGTTGCTGCAATGCACACGTGGCGCAAAGGTTTTGGAAATCGGCACTGGGAGTGGTTACCAATGTGCAGTGCTCTGTGCAATGGGGTATAAGGTGCATTCCATCGAGCGACAAAAAGAGTTGTTTGATAAGGCCGGTCCGCTGCTTCGTGAAATGGGATGGCGCCCCGAACTTTACTACGGCGACGGTTATCAAGGGAAGTCAGTTTTCGCTCCTTTCGATGGGATCATCGTCACCTGTGGTGCTCCCGAAGTGCCCGAAGCACTGCTCGGTCAGCTGGCAATTGGAGGGAAGTTGGTCATCCCTGTGGGAGATGGTGACGGCCAGAGCATGTTGAGCATAACCCGCAACGCATTGAGCGAATTCACGCAGCAGGAGCATGGTGAATTTGCGTTTGTTCCCATGCTCTCCTCGCGAGCTCCGAAGCGCTAAAGAATAGAATCGAGCGGTCCCAGTCCCTCCCGAACAATCAACACCTCTGACTGCGTGCAGTCCAATACAGTGGATGCTTCCAGCCGGCCTAATCCACCATCCACAACAGCATCAATGGAATGTGCAAATCGTTCCTCAATCAACTCGGGGTCTGTGGTGTACTCCACTACCGCATCTTCATCGTGTACAGAGCTCACGACAAGTGGAGTGCCCAATTTCGACACCACAGCTTGAAATGACCCGTGGTCTGGAACGCGGATTCCTATGGTTTTTTTGTTGCCACGGAACAGCTTTGGGACCTGAGTTGTTGCCTGCAGGATGAAGGTGTATGGACCAGGTAGTGCGCGGCGCATGAGCTTGAACACCTCATTGGTCACCGGCTTCGAATAGATGCTCATTTGGCTCAAATCTGCACAGGCCAAGCTGAAAGGCGCCTTCTCCAATTTGACACCCTTCAGCCTCGCCATGCGTTCCATGCCTTTTGTCGAGCCCAACTTGCAGGCAAAGCTGTAAACCGTATCCGTCGGAATGACGATCAGGGCATCTCGCTCAAGGAGCTCAACAATTTGTTGCACCCGCCGTGGATCCGGATTGTCTGGATGAAGGCGGATGATCATGGGTTAAGCCTGGGCTTCTGCTTTCGCGTGATCGGCTAGGAACTGAGCGAGACCAGCATCCGTCAGAGGGTGCTTCAACAACCCTGTGATGGCACTCAAGGGCCCTGTCATGACATCGGCCCCCAATTCTGCACATTCCAAAATGTGCATGGTGTGGCGAACGCTTGCAGCGAGAATTTCAGTGCCGTAGTCGTAGTTGTCAAAAATTGTCCGAATCTGCTCAATCAAGTTGAGGCCATTTGCAGAGATGTCATCGAGTCGGCCAATGAAAGGGCTCACGTAAGTCGCACCTGCTTTTGCAGCGAGTAAGGCTTGTCCTGCTGAGAAAATCAAGGTACAGTTGGTTCGGATGCCGTGGTCGGTGAACCAACGAATGGCCTTGATTCCATCGGAAATGCAGGGAACTTTTACGACAATGTTCTCATGCAGGTCGGCGAGGATTTGGCCTTCTGCAATCATGCCTTCGAAGTCCGTAGAAATCACTTCAGCACTCACGTCGCCATCGACAATCTCGCAAATCGCCTTGTAATGCGCTTGAACGGCAGCTTCTCCAGAAATGCCTTCCTTGGCCATGAGGGATGGGTTGGTAGTCACCCCGTCGAGAATTCCGAGGTCTTGCGCCTGGCGAATCTGATCCAGGTTGGCGGTGTCGATGAAAAATTTCATGGCGCGAAATTAAAGCATTAAATCCAGTTCTTTCTATCAGAGAGTCCTAACTTAATGGCATGTTGAACGTTCGGGAGAAAGATGAGATTCGAAGGCGCATTGGGGCGAAGTTGGCTGAGCTTGAAGAGCGGGTCCAAGCATACAAAGAACTCGTGCGCCCAATAGCCCCAGAAAATGCGATTGGAAGGGTGAGTCGGATGGATGCCATTAACAATAAGAGCGTAAATGAAGCGGCCTTGCGGGAAGCAGAGGCCCAAGTTGCTGCATTGAAGCGGGCTTTAACGCGTTTGGATGATGATCGATTCGGGATGTGCACGAGGTGTGGAAATGCCATCCCGACTGGGCGCATTCTTTTGGTTCCAGCTGCATTGACGTGTGTTCAGTGTGCTCGGTGAGGTTGAGTTTTTTGGAATCGCCCTTGTTTTCTCTTGCGGTTGGGTATACGATTTTCACAATGTGCGCGTTTGAGCCTCGACAGGGAGCCTGAAAAGGATATTTTTGCCGACCAGAACCAACGCCTGTGAACCATCGTTTTCAAATTTTGGCATGTTCAACCCTTCTTGCAGCGGCGTCAAGCTGTGGCAAGTTGGATCGGGCGGAAATCCCTCACCGCATCCACGTGAATTCCATTGAAGTGGTTTTAGGGGAAGGGGAGGGGACGGAATCCTCGAGAGTCGAAGAGGTTTGGGTGTACACTCCGACCGATGTGCTGGGTGCGTTCCCACTTCCAGCTGACATTCCAGTGCTCGTAGGGGAGGAAGGTGAAGCGGTCGAGTTGACGTTTTTAGCGGGAGTTCGAGCCAATGGAATCGGAGCTACACGCAAGCCGTATCCACCATATGAAGTGAAGCGTGTTGAGTTCGAATTGAGCCAGGGAGGGACGGATACCCTGTCACTCGAAATGGGCTATGCGGATGGCTTTCAGGTTCTGTTTGTGGAAGATTTTGAGTCAGCGAACCGTTTTGCCGAATCATCGACTTCGACTTCAGAAATCGTCCGAACAACCAATCCATCGGAGGTGTTTGAAGGCGTTGGCGCAGGTCGAGCGCAACTGCACGCAACCGCCGCTACCGTTTGGGCTCAAACCAATGAGCAACAATACCCCTTGAATCCGGAGGGGCCTTGTTGGTTGGAGTTTGATTACGCGTGCACCCAACCGTTCGCTATTGGCCTGAACCCGCAGAATTTGATTCAAGACAATCCAACCCCAATTCTTGTGCTCAATGACTCACAGGGAGAATGGAAGAAGATCTACTTGGACTTGGGACCTGTTGTGCGCAGTGAAACGGCCGCAGCTTGGTTCGAGGTGACGCTTGAGGGGGTGTGGGATGGGTCTGCGGATACGACGTTTTTTGCGGTGGACAATTTGAAAATTCTTCAGGAAGAATGACGCAACATCCAAGAAGTGGCTCCTTGCGCATTGCCTACGTCGTAACAGACTGGTTGGCTGCTGCTGCTTCCTGGTCCATGCTATTTGCTTACCGAAAAATGTGGCTTGAGCCTGAGGTGATTGGCCACGCACCTTTGGAGGCGTTTGGAGGTCGGTATCGGATTGGTTTGCTCTTGGTTCCCTTGTTTTGGCTGAGCCTTCACGCGCTCTTAGGGATGTACAACCGTCCTTTGAAGCGGCACAGAATACTTGAAGTGGGCACCACGATGACGGCGGCGGTAATTGGTGGAATTGTCTTGTTTTTTGCCCTGATCCTCGATGACACCATTGCGAGGTACCAGCAGTATTATGCCTCCTTTGCTGTTTTGGTTTCATCCCAGTGGATCATCACGCTTTTTGGACGGTTGGTGTGGACGACGCGCACCGTGAAGCGCATTCACAAAGGGCAATGGAGCTTTCCTACATTGGTCATCGGCGGCAACAACCAGGCCGTGCGCATGGTCGAGGAAATTCACAACGCAAAAAAGAACCTGGGTTATGATTTTGTCGGCTATTTGCAGGTCAACGGTGTAGATACTGAATTGACGAAATTGATGCCCAGGCTGGGCTCAGTTAATGCCCTGCGCGAGGTCATCCAACACCATGCCGTGGAGGAGGTCATCATTGCCATCGGATCTGGCGACCACAATGTATTGGAGCGGTTGCTCAATGAGCTCGGAGGAATGCCGGTGGCGGTGCGCATCATTCCTGATATCTATGACATTTTGAGTGGCTCCGTTCGCATGTCGAGCATTTACGGGACCCCCCTGATTGAGGTCGACCGGATGATCATGCCTCCCTGGCAAGTGGCTTTGAAGCGCGTCATGGATTGGGCGATCTCCCTGGTAGCCTTGGTGCTGTTAGCTCCGGTCTATGCAGGAATTGCCCTGGCGGTGAAGCTCAATTCAAACGGTGGAGTGTTCTATGTCCAAGAGCGAATCGGACTTTACGGGAAGCCGTTCAACATCATCAAGTTCCGGACCATGGTTCAGGATGCGGAGCGACTTGGACCGCAGTTGAGTAGCGATGCAGACCCCCGGATCACCTCTGTAGGCAGGTTTTTAAGGAAGTCGAGGTTGGACGAACTCCCTCAGTTTTTCAATGTCATTCGTGGTGACATGGCTTTGGTAGGTCCGAGGCCCGAACGTGCGCATTTCATTGAGCAAATCATGGAAAGGGCACCCCATTATCGGCACCTTCAAAAAGTGAGGCCAGGAATTACCTCATGGGGACAAGTGAAATATGGCTATGCGACCAATGTGGATGAGATGATTCAGCGGTTGCGTTTTGATTTGATCTACATCGAAAACATGAGCATCGCGTTGGATTTGAAAATTTTGGTCTACACCGTGATCACCGTTCTCAAGGGGAGGGGGAAGTAAACGTTGTATAACGCTTCCTAAATATTTATCTTCGGCTACATCAAATCCCACATCTGGCATTTGAATAACCGAATTCGTCCTAAAATGATGCGCGTTGCATGCTGGGGGCTTCTTGTGACGCTGTGGGTTGTAGGGACATCCTCTGCGAAGGCGCAATCTGAGCCGACTTGGGAGGGCTTGGGTCCTGACCGCGTGGAGCTCATTCAACAAACGATGCTGCTCAGCATGCGGCTTTATTTGGAATCGGAATTGGTGGTTGATGAGTTCGATGTTTCATGGAGTGAAGCTCCAAAAGCGATTGCAAAGCGGCTGGATAAATTGGTGGATGAGGTCATGGCATTGCAGGGAGAGCGTGGCTTGAATGGCTTTGGGGGGTTCTCAGACCGCATCCTGGGATTGATAGAGGATGTGGATGAGTTGGACGAACGCGACCTCGTGAGAGGGGGACGATTCGATTTGAGCCTGGAGCAGCGCTTTTACCTCCTTGTTGCAGGAAGGTTGAATGAGTTGGAAATGCAACTTGCCTTTGAGCTGGGAGTATATGCTCGTTCGGATGTTTGGAGTCGAATCGCATCGGGTATGGTGGTTGCGGTTCCTGACGACCCTGGAGAAGGCGCAGAAATGGAACGGCTAACGGTCCCATTCTCTCGAAGGACTCAAGCCATATTGGATGGCAGTGATCCCACTTCACTTCCCGTTCCTTTTTCCGCACCAAGCTCAGCCCTTGGCATGGTCCCCGTCGCATCATCCTCAGAAGGAGGGTTGGTGCCCGCCCCTTCGGCACCGGCATTGGCTGCATTAAATCTCCCGGCATCTTTCGATGTTCCCTTTGCTTCTGGCAGCGCTGTGCTCGACCTGAATGCAAGGATGCAATTGGCAGAAGTGCGGTATTTGTTGGTCCGATACCCCAGAATGCACCTGGTGTGTACGGGACATGCAGACGCGAATGGCCCGCGTCGTACCAATGAGGAATTGTCCAAACTCAGAGCCGAGGCAGTTAGGGCAAAGCTCCTTGAATCTGGAGTCGAGGCAACCCGCGTGTTGATGAATTACTTCGGTGAGGATCAGGCAGGTTGGATCCCATCTGAGGACCGCCGCGTCGAAGTTGCTTTCTATTGGTCGCTGGATTGAACCCGTTTTTCGTTGCACCTTTGGCGCATGAAAATCATCTGCATCGGTAGAAATTACGCGGATCATGCGTTGGAATTGGGCAATGCAGTTCCGGCAGAACCTCTGTTCTTCTTAAAGCCTGATAGTGCGTTGCAACTGCAGAAGCACCCCTTTTACCTTCCCGATTGGAGCGATGACATCCACTACGAAGTGGAGCTTGTTGTTCGGATCAACCGATTGGGTAAGTCCATTGAGGAGCGATTTGCTTCGAAATACTACGCTGAGGTGGGGCTAGGCATAGACTTCACTGCACGGGATGTTCAACAAACCTGCAAGGAAAAAGGGCATCCTTGGGAAAAGGCCAAGGCATTCGACGGTTCAGCAGTGGTTTCCAAAAATTGGTTGGCCCTTACCGATTTCGGATCGGGCATTCAAGGGATTGAGTTCAGCCTTCACCGCAACGGTGAGGTCGTGCAAAAAGGGAACACCAAGGACATGATTTTTCCTGTGGATTCCCTCATCGCATACGTTTCCCGCTACCTCACTTTTAAAGTGGGCGATTTGTTGTTTACCGGAACTCCGTCTGGCGTAGGTCGCGTGGAATCCGGTGATTTGCTCGAGGGATTCATAGAGGGAACGCCGTGTTTTCGGGTTCAGGTGAAGTAGACCTAATTCGTTTTAATTAGCTGGTAAATTGGATTATAGGTTGTATTGGGTCTCGTGAATTCCTGCAATTGAAATGCAGCAGTCCTTTTCCAATTCATCACGGAACACAACTTGTTGATCGAACACGTCAAGCACCTTGCGTTTGCCTTTGGTGAGCTTGCCGGCCAAAAGCTCTTTGCTTAAACGATTGAGAATTTCTTTCTGAATCAGTCGTTTCATGGGCCTTGCGCCGAAATTCAAGCTGTATCCCACTTCCGTCATCCAATCCAGAGCATCTTGGCTGATAAGAAGTTCGATGCCCGCGCCTTCCAATCGTTCAGCTATTCCATGGAGTTGCAGCTTGAGGATGTTCCTCACATCGTTCTTGTCGAGTGGCTCAAACAGTACGATTTCATCAATTCGATTCAAAAATTCGGGACGCATCATTCGATTCAATGCGCTCAACGCCTCCCTTTCCATCTGCTCTTTGACAACCCGATTGATTTTTCCTTTGGTTTCTTTAAACAGTTCCTGCACCGCTTCGCTTCCTGCATTAGAGGTCATGATAATGAGGGTGTTTTTGAAATTGACCAAGCGTCCTTTTGAGTCGGTTAATCTTCCATCGTCCAGAACTTGAAGGAGGACGTTGAGGACGTCAGGGTGAGCCTTTTCGATTTCATCCAACAGTACGATGGAGTAGGGTCTTCTTCTGACTGATTCCGTCAATTGTCCTCCTTCTTCGTGCCCAATGTACCCGGGCGGCGATCCAACCAGCCGGGAGACGGTATGAGGCTCTTGGAATTCACTCATGTCAATGCGCGTCAGGGCTTGCTCGTCATTGAACAGCTCATGGCTGAGCGCTTTCGCCAG
This sequence comes from Flavobacteriales bacterium, assembly GCA_036825655.1. GTDB lineage: Bacteria > Bacteroidota > Bacteroidia > Flavobacteriales_D > Sanyastnellaceae > JALQTD01. Next base: position 13,030 of record DAISXU010000016.1, read on the forward strand.
TTCGGTCTTGCCAACGCCAGTTGTGCCCAAGAACAGAAAACTTCCCACGGGCCGCTGCGCATCAGAGAGTCCGGTTCGTGAACGCCTCACAGCGTCTGCTACTGCTACAATGGCTTCCTCCTGACCTACGACGCGGCGATGAAGTCGTTCTTCCAAGTTCAGCAGTTTCTCCTTCTCGCTCTCCACCATCCGTTGAACAGGAATTCCAGTCCAATGGGCTACCACCTCTGCTACCTCTGTCGCGTCCACCTCCTCTTTGATGAGCTTGGAATCAACATCCAACTCAGCTAGTCGGGATTTACCTTCTTGAACGGCGCGTTCGGCCTCCTTCATCCGGCCATATCTGATTTCTGCTACCCGCCCAAAATCGCCGTCTCGTTCTGCTCGATCAGCTTCCAATCGAAGGTGCTCGAGGTTAGTTTTCTGCTGTGCGATGTCGTCTGCAATGCTCTTTTCGTGGCGCCATTGGGCCTCGAGTCGATCCCGTTCCTCTTGAAGCGAGGCGATTTGCACACCCAGCTCTGCAAGTTTCACTGCATCGCCTTCTCGTTTAATTGCCTCGCGTTCGATTTCCAATTGGGATACCCGCCGGTTCAATTCATCGAGAATCGTTGGTTTGGAATTCATTTCCAAACGCAATTTGGCTGCTGCTTCATCAATCAAATCAATCGCCTTGTCAGGTAAAAATCGGTCCGCTACATAGCGTGAGCTTAAATCCACTGCCGCCAGGATGGCTTCATCTCGGATTTGGATTTGGTGGTGTTGCTCGTAGCGTTCTTTGATGCCCCTGAGTATGGAAACGGCCGACTCACGATCGGGCTCTTGAACCAGAACTTGCTGAAAGCGCCTTTCAAGGGCTTTATCCTTTTCGAAATACTTCTGGTATTCTTTCAGGGTAGTCGCGCCTATGGCGTGGAGTTCACCTCGGGCGAGGGCTGGTTTGAGGATGTTTGCAGCGTCCATTGCACCTTCTCCGCCTCCTGCCCCTACCAAGGTGTGGATTTCATCGATGAAGAGGATGACCTGACCGTCTGAATTTTGGACCTCATTTACCACAGCCTTGAGGCGTTCTTCGAATTCACCCTTGTATTTCGCTCCGGCAATGAGTGCGCTCAAATCCAAAGAGTGGATTGATTTATCCAGTAAGTTATCCGGAACATCTCCATTGATGATGCGGTGGGCGATTCCCTCAGCAATCGCCGTTTTTCCGACACCGGGCTCACCGATGAGCAGGGGGTTATTCTTCGTCCTTCGGCTCAAAATTTGAAGGACCCGGCGAATTTCATCATCACGTCCAATGACGGGGTCGAGCTTTCCATTTTGCGCGAGTTGGTTGAGGTCTTTCGCATATTTCTCGAGTGCGGCATAGGTCGTTTCTTGGCTTGAAGAAGTGACCTTAGCGCTGCCCCTCAAGTCGGTGATGGCCTGCTTGAGGTTGTGGCTTGATGCACCGGCGTCTTTCAAAAGTTGAGAGGTGCTGTCATGCTCTTCGAGCATGGATTGTAGCAAGCGGTCGGAGGCCACGAATTCGTCACCCTCTTTTCTGGCAATGGCGACTGCCCTCTGAATGGTTTGACTACTTTGCCTCGACCACTGAGGGGATGCCCCCTCCTGGGTTGTTAGGCGGTCGAGCATGCGGTTCACAGCAGCGGTCAAAGGTGCAACAGCTACGCCCATCCTCCCGAGCAATCCAGGAACAACGGGGTCTTCAACATGCAGCATGGCATGCAAAATGTGCAGAGTTTCTATGGATCTATGGGACTTAAGCAACGCCTCTTGTTGAGCGCGGGCCAAAATCTCTTGGGATTTAAGGGTGAAAGCGTTCGAGTCCATCTTTTGTTTTTTTGAGTCTGGTCAAATCCCACTCCATTTCTAATTATCAGTCATAACGTCATAGGTCGTTGTGTTTTCATGACATTTCGTCGTGTTTTCGAGGTAATTTTGGGCATGCATTTGTACCTCATCGGCCTCCCAGGGTCTGGAAAATCCACTGCGGCTCCGTTGATCGCCTCGGTGCTCGGGTGGGGGCATTGTGATTTGGACCAACTGGTTGAGGAAAAGATCCAACAAACCATTGGTGAGTTTGTCACGGCGCAAGGAATTGATGCTTTCCGGAGCATCGAGCTCGTGGCATTCCAGGAGGCTTCCTCCAGCGAATCACCTTTAGTCATTGCATGTGGAGGTGGGACGACATTGAATGCACAAATTGTAAAATCGATGCATGCCTTGGGTCAAGCTGTTTGGTTAGACCCACCCGTTGATGTCATTGCAGAACGCCTGAAAGACGAATACTTGAACCGCCCTTTGCTCGCACAGGCGGATTGGAAGGGACAAGGAATGGAAGTGCTTGAAACGCTCAGGAAAGAACGCTATGCCGCTTATTCTTTTGCTCGTTTTAGGTGCTCATATTGGGAGTCCATTCAATCTGAAATACTTGAATGGTCTTTGTCTTTCAAGTAAGCTGCATCTTGACCGTCGCTTGAAAATTCAACTTCAATGTGCTCTTTCACGGTTGTGCTCAGCGTCAGCCCACAAAAATCGGCTCGAACAGGAAAGGCGCGATGAAAACGGTCGATGAGCACAGCGGTGTGCATCGTCTTTGGCTTGAAGTCGAGCAGGTGCTTCACTGCGTAAATCAACGTTCGCCCTGAATTGAGTACATCATCGACCACAACGATTGCTTTCCCAGCGAGCTCTTCGAGGTTCCCCGTAAAATGAATGTCGTGGTCTAGAGGAGCGTCTTTGTGCAAAGTGATTTTCTCATGTTGCACTCGGATGGAACTGATTTCCTTTAAAATGACTTCCAATCGATCGCACATCTTTTGGCCTTGACCTTCGATTCCAATCAAAACTAACTCGTGCGTTTCGTGATGCTGCTCAACGATTTCGCGAGCAATGCGCTGCAATTTCCTCTCAATTTGCGCTGAATTCAAAATCAAGGTGTATGCCGGGTTCATGCGGAGTAGGTTTTTTCAAAGATCGCAACGGATTCTACGTGAGCCGTGTGCGGGAACTGATCGACTAATTTAATCGACTTCAGCTCATAACCTGCCTCGGCCAATGTTTTCAAGTCGCGGGCTTGCGTAGCGGGATTGCAGGATACGTAGACCATTCGTGGTGCGTCGAGGCGAATGACTTTTCGTAGCGTTTTGGGTGCAATGCCTGCCCTTGGCGGATCGAGAACGATGGTCCTCAGACGGCCCTCGTATTCGGGGTGCTCCAGCAAAAATTTACCAACATCCGCTGCGAAAAAGTCGATGTTCGCATTGCCGTTGCGCTCTGCGCTGATGCGGGCATCGATGATGGCGCTTTCGACGAGATCAACCCCTATGATCTTCTGCCCTGTTGCTTTCGCAAGCAATTGAGCAATGGTGCCCGTTCCGCAGAAAAGATCCATGATGACATCCCCGGTTAATGCTTCATCATCCTTCACAACGGCCTCAACAACTTCTGCGTAAAGGCGTTCTGCGCATTGAGGATTGGTTTGAAAAAAGCTGGACATGCTGATGTCGAATGAGAGGCCATGCAGCACTTCCGTGATGCGTTCTTCCCCATCAACCAGGCGACTCGCTCCAGCACGCGCTTCTACGCGCTCACCGGTGTCGTCGTTGATGGTGTGGAGCACACCTGCCACGCGCTGAGGCCAAAGTCCATGCAGCAGCTGTACGAATCCCTTCATGTCCCAATCTTCTAGGCCCTCACTGCTCGTGACCAAGTTGATGAGCAACTTGTCATGCGCGAAGCTCTTCCGGATAACTAAGAACCTAAAAAAACCTTCCCTTTTCGGCGGATGCCAGGCAGGCAAACCACTTCGTTCACAATGTTTGCGAATGGTATGAATCTCCCGCTCCACATCGGCGTCGAAAAGCCCGGAGTCCTGATCCAAATCTTCCACTGCCCACCATGTTCCGCGATGTTTAAATCCCAGGCCAAATCGGTCAACTTTCTGTCCCGTGTTCAAATCATGAACAATGGACGAGAAGCTGTACTCCATTTTATTTCGGTAGTGCCACTGATTTGGCGAGCCCACAAAACCGTGGAACTTGGTCTTTACATCTTTGACATCACCTAAACGCTGCAGCAGGTCCAGCGTCGTTGTTTCTTTCAGTCGGTGTTGCACTTCGATGGGGACGTGTGCATAGGGTGCGCCAGGAATTTCTTGGAATGGGATGTTCTCTTCTTCAGGTGCTCGTTGAATGACTTCGTCTAGGCTGCACTCAGCATAACGGTGTTTGCAGTTCGTTACCCGAGCGCGCACGCGCTGACCGGGAAATGCATTTTGGACGAAGACAGTGAACAGGCCATCTTCTGTTTCAACTTTGGCGATTCCTTTGCCCCCAAATGCGAATCCAGTGACGTCCAATTCCAGGGACTCACCGCGCCGGTATTTTCTTGCTCTTCCCACAATGCGCAAAGTTACGTGGCATCATGGGGTATCTTTAGGGCATGAACAGGGAAATATTAGCGAATGGTAGGGCAGTTGCCATTTGCATCGCCTTCACTTTGCTGATCTCTGAACAGATAGGCGCGCAAACGAACAGCTCGGAATTGACAGTTGTTTCGTTCAATGTCCGATACGACAACCCATCAGACACGCTGCGGTGAGAAGATCGAAAAGATGATGTTGGCTTGGCCATTCGGTATTACGACATCATCGGACTCCAAGAAACCCTGCCGCATCAGCAGGAATTCATGGAGTCGTTTCTTGATCAGATGGATTCTTATGGAGCAGGAAGAAACCAAGACGGTTCCGGTGAATCTTGTCCGGTTTTTTGGCGTAGAGATCGATTCGACCTTTTGCATGCAGAAACACGTTGGTTGTCACTTACTCCGCAAATCGAGGGAAGTTTGGGTTGGGATGCAGACTTGCCGCGCATCGCAACGATCGTTTTGTTATTCGACCGAAAAACCGGCAAGCGCATTCGCATCTTGAACACCCATTGGTCGCACACTGGAATCAACGCCAGGGAGGCTTCGGCCGCTCTGTGTTCCGGATGGATGGGAGCATCTGAGCCTGATTTGGTGAGGGTGATGATGGGGGACTTCAACGAAGAACTTGGTGGACCTGCGCTCGCCTACCTCCATGGCATGGGAGAACTTACGGATGCCTATTCCAATCCCAGAACACGCTGCAGGAGGGAGTTTGGGACTTATACGACCTTTTACACTGATCGCACGGCGGGCGCTCCGCGCATTGACTACACCTGGGTGGATGGGGCAGAAGTGAAGTGGCACTGCATCGACGAGGTAATCAAATGGGGCCTCTTCATTTCGGACCATGCGCCGGTGCATACCATTCTAGAAATCAAACACCTTTGAGCTTGAAGTCAATTTTAATCTTACAAGGCCCTAACCTGAATTTAGTGGGTGTGCGGGAGCCATCGGTTTATGGTGAATCATCCCTTTCCGAGTGGTTGGAGGTCATGCGCCCCATTTGGTTCGAAGCGGGTGCTTCTGTCACAGTGCTCCAATCCAATCATGAGGGCGTCCTCATTGACGCCATACAAGAAGCTGGATTCAGTGTGGATGGCATTGTTTTCAATCCTGGAGGGTATACCCACACGAGCGTTGCGATTCGCGATGCGATTGCTGCAGTCAAAACTCCTGTGGTCGAGGTGCATTTGACCAACATATACGGCCGAGAAGAATTCCGGCAGCATTCGCTCATTTCCGCTGTTTGCAGCGGGGTCATAGGTGGACTCGGGTTCAGTGGTTACGATGCCGCCGTACGCCATTTCATTGGTGGCTGATCCAAATGAATTCGCTTTCTGGATTTGATTTCATGTCATTCGGAACCCAAATCAATGCATAACCTCCACTTGGGAGATGCGTTAGGTTCCAGAGGAAGACTTTGATGCCCGAAGGAACTTCGGTTTGGTGCACGTGCTGGCCGATCGCATTGTACAGTTCCAGTCTTCCACCATCCTGCGTTGGTGGCTCCCAGGAAAGCACCTTGTTTTCGATGCGATGAAGTGCCTTCGGACTGGAATCAACTGCTTCACCAATCACTTGCTCATTGCAATTACCAGTTTCAAGTGCAACAGGCGATAACATCAACTCCAAAATTCCAGGAAAAGAAGGCAGGAGGTCCGTGGTTAACCCTTCAGTGGTGAACCACTGGTTGCCGCGTGCATCCAACAGCCATGTGCTTGCGCCTCCTGTGTTTTCGACGAGTACCTCGCCACTGAATGGTGCCTGCCAAGCCTCTTGGAATTGGTTGTTTCCGAATGAGCATTCCCACCAAGGTGCGTTAATCCAGCGGCAATGAAATCCGTTGTTCGCAAAGTAGTTGCATCCACCATTTTCACCATTGACAACGGTGGCTTGAGTGGAGATCAGTTCAATGGCTGTTTCGCAATCGGTCCAACTTGAATTCTGAATGACCGCTTCACCTTGGAATTGCATGAACCCCGTTTCGTAACCGTAAAAGGAGCAAGAATCCAACCTAATAGGATGCGCTGCCTCGCTCACAATCAAGGCGGTCTCGTTGCCTTGGCCAGCCCAAGCGCAACTTCTCCAAGTCCCTCCATTGGGCTGGTTGGAACTCCAAGTTGAGTGTTCGAATTGGCAATTTGAGATGTAGGGCGTGGAAGTGTTGGTTTGCACGGTAATTCCCGTCGCATGCAATGCGCGCCAAAATGGGTCAGCCTCTGCCACGTGTTCGTGGAAAATGGTTAAAGCGCTCGCATTTCCTTCGTGCCACCTCCAGCGAGATGTGCAGTGAATTTCATTGAATGAATTGCCCCATGCATTGACTCTCGTCCACCTTTGCTTGCAAAAGGCGTTTAAATGAGCATTGGCATCAAAGTTGAGATTGACGTCAAACCAGCGGACACCTCCTTGGCCGATCATGCAGGCATCATCAAGCACTTCGATGTTGCAGAACGCGCCTATAGGACTCAGGATCCATTCTGCATGTTCTTCAACGGATAAAACGCCTGACCAATTCACGTGACAATTCCAATCTGGATTTAGTTCGAATTCAACGCCGGCTGCAACCGACAACCGACCATCCCATTCCCACGTGAATTCACTTGGCAAGGACCACTGGGTATCATGAACCACTTGGATTTGCCCTCCGAGTTCCAGCACCAATTCCGCTCCTTCAAAGCAGTTGAAATCCCCGCCATTCATAATCAGTGTTCCACCATTTTCCACGACAATCCGACTGCCTGGTCCAAGTTGTAATTCACCGCCTGCCCTCAGTTCGAGCACATTTCCAGCGCCAATGCTGAGGCTTCCTGTCCCGTTGCCGGCAGCGTCTCCAATCAACAACGATCCTCCAGACTCGATGATCAAGGGGCCAACACATGGAGCAGTTTTCACATCAAAACGAGGCCAGTCCGCTCCCAAACTGCCATTCCCTGAGGGGGTGCCGATGGTCCAAGTCATGCCCTGCCCCAATGTTCCTTCCCCCATGTACAAGCGATGAGCCTGTAAAAAACCCCAGTGTGGATGCCCCATGGCATCGCCTTGCGAAGGGCCATCCCATGCGGTGCCTTCAAGAACAAACGCCAACACGTAGTCTACATGACCTGTTAAATCACAATGGGATGCTGGTGCGGATCCAATCGGTTCCATTCGTTTGACAATCGACTGATTGCCATTGGGCTCATCCAATGCGGATGGAACATGGACAAATGATGTGGCGCTGACCATTGATGTTAAATCAAATCCAATCCCTTCCAGTCCAACTTGTAAGGCCTGAATGTGAGGAGAGGTGCTTCCTGCGAGGCCATCCCAAGCTGGTGAACTGGGTGAGCACCATGCTGTAGATTCATAGACCAGATCATTCCACCAGTTTCCGTTGAGGTTGGGAATGCTGCAATCAAAAATGACATTCGCTCCGGACGTGGAAGCGCTATGATAAGGGTCTCCAGGACAAGGCCAGAGTTGAACCTGGGCCCAATCGACACCCCAACTGGAAATTCCTCCTTGGATCAAGGCACCTCCATTCAAATCTACAGGAATAGCTGAGTGTCCATTGGATATCGCCAAACAACGAGGCCCTTGAGGCCAACTCAGTTCAGCCAAGTGGGAAAGCATGTCACCATGTTCCACAGTCGGTCCGTCGGGTGTAATGAACAACATTTCCCGCGCTGCAGGAGAATTCAACGCTTCTAACAAGGATGCCGCATTGGGATTGAAGGACGAGAAGAACGCAACAGCTTCTTGCAGAGCGAGTGGCAAGTAGGCACCGCGATGAGGAGTGTCCAACGTGATGAAGTGACTCACACAATCCTCGATTCCCAACAATTCCCTTTCCCTCAGTGCAATGCGGGAAATAACCCCGCCCATGCTTGCCCCTACAATTACAAAGGGCTCCGATTCTTCCCTGAACACTGCAATGCGGTCCAAAACAGCTCCCAAGAGCGCTGCTTGTGCAGCTACTTCACGTGTCCCATCCTGGAAATCAAGGTATACCAGGTCGAACCCCATGTGGAGGAGTGAGTCAAACATCAAGGGCATGGACGTCGTATTTGGGTAGGCCAGATCATTGCAGTTCCAAATCGCATCCCAGTTCATCGTGCCGTAACCATAAGATGGGAATTCGTCCGTTAAATCCGGATCAAAGCCCTCTACCACAAGGAGCGGTTTATCGAACAAGCCATCGGGACTGAACCGGGTGACGGCCATGCCGGTAACAGGTGTTCCTTCGTAGAAAGTGCCAACCCACCAAGGATTGGAGGAAGATTCAGCTGGCCATGGTGGAAGGTCCGGAGCGGGTGCCGTACACAAGGTCTTCAAAGGAATCAACTTGCCCCAAGTCTTGTTCGAACTGGTGGTTCCACCTCGAACCTCGATGCTGGTCAGGTCGCTCGAATCGCCTGCCACCCAGTGCAAGGGGACATTCCATCCGCTCCCAACCCAATGGCCATCAACCCATAATTCAGGAGCGTAAGCATACGCGGCAGCGCCAAGCGCAGCAGGGGACAGGTACCACGTAACTGATTCCCCATGTCGCACATACGACCGCAACGTTTGAATCAAACCCATTTCGTTTGAATCAGCAGGAAGGGGCGTCAAAGCAGTAACAGCCAACGAATCCCGGAGTGATTTCATGCCTTCTTGCAGTTGACTCCACTCGAGGTTCAGTTCTCGTACACGGTCAAATTCAGCTTGATTCGATTGCAGTGGTGCTTGAGTAACTCCTTGATTTGCCAACCAAGGAATCCAAGAAAGAGTGAAGGCGAGTAGCCGACAGGTGTTGGAAATTGTCATAGGGAGAAGGATGTCCAAGCCGTGTCGCCAGCTGATGATCGTGGAATCCAAATCTCGGTTGTTTCCAATGGTGTGATTGCACCATTCACCGCAGCCCAATACCATTGGACGTACATTGGAAGCACGGATGGACCAATGGGAAAGGAATAATCTAGGAATGCAGGATCCGCAGGTGCTCCCTCCGTGCAGTCCATCCAAGTTCCATTCGTGCCCCGCGCGATCCAAGAGGCCAGGGAAGGTGGAGTTGAATTCTCTGCCCAAAAGGCATGGAGCCGGCCTCCCTCACTAGGGACGCCGTTGAGTTGAAGTCCAAGGGTTGAAGGCGTCGGCAATTCAATCCGGTATTCACCGCATCCTGCAAGCTCGTATTGCCTCTGTGATTCGCGGCCATGGCGGTCCAAAGCATGGACAGTGATCGCATCTACCTCAGGGCTCAGCGGCCAACTGACCCGCCCGCCTGTCAAGGGTGTGGTGCCGAGGTCAATGACATGAGGCACTCCAGTCCAGCCCCCTTCCCATTCGAGGCTTTGCCAAGCTTGTGCGGTTCCAGAACTCGGCGCTTTGCCATTCAAGTAGCTCACCTGGCACTCCCAACAAGTGCCTGTCAAATCATTTAGTTCATCTGGCTTACATCCTAGGCAAACCAGGCAGCACATCCCTCCTAAGGCGATGCTTGTTTTCAATTGCTTCATGGTGTGAAGCACGCCCGCTTCACTTTCCTTTCAAGCAAAAATTCACCACCGGGGGGTTAGGTTTTACAGCCGTTCATCGAGCTTGCGCATTTTACGAATGGCCCCGTCGATGACCTTCGCGAGGGCCCCTGCTTCTCGCTCGGAAATTTGCTTCCCCAATGGAATGCGTTTGGCTTTGCTTTTAATGAACAGCCGGTCGCCTCCCATGATCCAAAAGCTTTGGTCCAGCGATTGAAGGAACTTCTTCGGGTCTGGCTTGACCACTTCCATTCTGTCGATGGAATTCAAGGGGATTTCAAATGCGCGCCCGTAGGAGCCAAATGCGTTTTTCAAACTCAGGGCATGCGGGGTGATTCGGATCAGCTCTTTCCCCCATTTTCTCCACGCGATGACCTTTCCCACTCGAAATAGGAAGTAGGCCCAAAACGCGATGCATATCGCATAAAACACCCGTTCGTCTGCAATTTGTGTGATCGACCATTGCCAAATGAACACTCCGCCAATTCCGCACCAAGCGAACCACCAAGCGCACAACAAGCGGAAAGAGGTTTGAGGAATTTCCTGTGTAATGACGACGGTAAAGGAATCGGTATGCTGAGCGTAACTGATGCGCTGGCCAATGGATTTGGTGTCGGACATGGTTCAGGTGATTTGTAGCACGCGCCGGTAGAGGCCTTCATAGGCAGGTAACACGCGTTCGATGTGAAAGCGGTTGGCGGAATGAAGCGCCTGAATTGAATAGCGTTCCAACCGTTGAGGGTCACTGATCAAGTGCTGGCAAGCAGCAGCAAGAGCCTCCACATCACCAACTTCACAGAGCATTCCTGCTACGCCATCCTCAACCACTTCTGGAATGCCACCCGCTTTGGAAGCCACAACGGGCACTCCTGCGGCCATAGCTTCCAAGGCGGACAATCCAAAGCTCTCAGACTCTGAAGGAAGCATGAATACGTCACTGATCAGAAGGGCCTCAACAGGGTTTTTCACCTTGCCCAAAAAGTAAGTGTCTTGTTGAACCCCCAATTGTTCTGCCAGCGCCTCGGCTGATGGGCGGTCAGGCCCATCTCCTATGAAAAGCAGTTTCGCAGGTTGAGATGCTCGAACGCGCGAAAATGCAAGCACCACATCGTGGACGCGTTTCAAGGGCCTGAAGTTGGAAACGTGCGTGATGATGGGCTCACCATTTGGAGCCAATGCCCTTCGAAGGTCTTCCTTTATCGGAATTGAAAAGTGTGTTGGGCAGAAGAAATTGGGGATCACTTCGATGTCCCGGTTCACCCCAAAGACTTCGTAAGTGTCCTTTTTTAAGCTCTCCGATACAGCCGTAACGGCATCACTTTGGTTGATGGCAAAGGCAATGACGGGCTCGAAGGATGGGTCTCGCCCCATCAAAGTGATGTCTGTTCCGTGCAAAGTTGTGATGAACGGAACCACCAATCCCTCTTGCTTTAAAATAGACCTCGCCGTAAATGCGGCACTGGCATGCGGAATCGCATAATGCGCATGAATGAGGTCCAACTTGTGGCTGCGGCAGACGTCAACCATTTTGCTCGCCAACACCAATTCGTAGGGCGGATAATCGAACAGCGGGTAATCAGACACCCGCACTTCGTGGTAGAATACATTGGCATGGAAACTTCCCAGACGCGCAGGCTGATCGTAAGTGATGAAGTGAATCTCATGCCCTTGCGAAGCCAGTGCTTTGCCCAATTCAGTAGCTACTACGCCCGATCCACCGAATGTTGGGTAGCAGACGATTCCAATGCGCATTTTGCGCTTTACTTGCTGCTCAGTCATGATCAAATCGTTCGGTTAAGCCGAGGGATTGGTAGATTACCCGTTGGACTTCCGTTCGCACATTCATTTTAACAAGCTTCCAATTTTCTGCATCGGGATGCACTCGGTTGCTCAGAAAAACATAGACCAAATCCGCATCGGGATCTGCCCAGACCACCGTCCCTGTGAATCCGGTATGCCCAAAACTAGCCCAGCCTGCTTGATTGCAAGTCGGTCCTTCATCGGGTTGAGCCTCCACTCGGTCAAATCCACAGGCCTTGCGGTGCTCTGGCAAGGCGTCGACCCTCGCCGTCCAGGATTGAATGGTCTCAGCTTCCAATACGGCAGATCCCCCGTAATAACCTCCGCGAATCAACATGTAAAAAACTCGTGCGAGGTCGTAGGCATCGCTGAACAGTCCGGCGTGCCCTGCTACGCCACCAAGCATCGCCGCTCCTGGGTCATGGACGTGGCCATGGACGGTTTGCTCACGAAACACCTGATCCTCGAACTCTGCCCATTTGAGCGGGTTGAAGCCAATGCGCTCCAGGCCCATTGGCGTGTAAAAACGCCCGGTTACAAACTCGTCAAGTTGCTGTCCTGAAAGGCCTTCCACAATGCGCAGCAACTCGTAATATCCCAAGTCACTGTACCGGTGAGTTCCAACCGGATCGATCGGGGCTCTTTTGATTTCAGCCAACATCGTATCCCGATAGCTGTCCAAGATGTAAAGGTTGTCTGCTACCTGCGTAGAGTGGGACGCGTCGGGCTCGTTCACGAATGCCTCCGGATTTTCCATGGCTTCCAGGTAGAAGGGGATCCAAGCTTTCAATCCCGATCGGTGTGCCAAGACATCTTCCAACCGCCGATCCCCCAGTTCTGTCCCACGTAAGTCAGGGAGGTGATCGGATAGCTTGTCATTCCTTGAAAGCAGCCCATCCTCCTCGAGCGCCATCAAACAGAGGCTAGAAGCAGCCACTTTTGTAATGCTTGCCAAGTCATAGACCGCAGCAGCGTTCACAGGGGTTGTGCCATCAGTCGTGCCATATGATCCGTCATGCACAACGCGCCCGCGGTGAACGGCGAGTACGCGGCAGCCCGGCATGGCACCTTTTTCTATGGCCTCGTCGATGATGCTGTCGATGCGGTGCGCACCTGAGAAGGGAAGATCCGAAAATCCCAAGCGCACGCCGCCCAACATAGGCAATCCCCATCCTGCAGGAAAGCCCCCTGCAGAAACAGGCAAACTACCCGTTGCCCCGATGGCTCCGGCCAGGAGCTCTGCGGATGCAATTTCTGCCATCGCTTCGTCTTCATAGGCTACCACGATGGCGTCGCTCAAGGCGGCAATGCGAGTCATGTCCTCCAACAAGTATGGCGAGCCCAATACAACAACGATGAGCGGCGGGCTCTCGGGAGCCATGGCAACTCGCGCTGCCAAATCTTCCAAACGCGCCCAATCTGAGGTGCTGACTCCATAGCTTTTGCTGACCCTTCGGTCTGTTCCACCAATGCTCACGACAAGGGCGTCACTCTGCTTGTGGTTGTTCCACCAAGCGAGCACATCATCGGGGAATGCTTGGCTCACGACCGTTGTGCTTTGCCCCATTACCGCCTGAAGCCTCTGTGCCATCGGACCTTCATGAGATCCAAGGCGCAAGACTTGTACATCATGAACACCTTGATTCAAAGGAAGCACTGCTCGGCGATTCGTAACTACGGTAAGGGCGGCCTCTAGGATGGCGCGGTGCAGGGAATCGCGTCGCACGGATCCTTGCAAAGTGGGCAGGGCAGGGGGCATTTCCTCCATTGCTCTGCACCAATGTTTGGCTTGCAGAACGCGTTTGCATTTTGCTGCGATGAAGGCGGAATCCAAGCGCCCCGATTCAATGGCTGCATGCACTTCATGCAGGACTACATCAGGAGAGGAAGGGAAGAGCAAAATGTCGTTTCCTGCGAGCAGCGCATCCACATTGGGGGTGCTGGTTTGGGCAAAATCTGCAAAACCTTTCATGCTCATGGCGTCGGTAAACACCATCCCTTCATATCCTAACTCGCCACGGAGCAAGTCGGTGACAATGGCCGAAGACAGGGTGGATGGCAGTCCTGAAGTCGGTTCTAAGTTCGGGATGTTCAAATGGGCCGCCATCATCGCCCCTACGCCGGCTTCGGCAAGCGCACGAAAAGGCACCAGTTCAATGGAGTCGAATCGCGCTCGGTCATGTTGAAGCGTGGGCAACGTCAGGTGGGAATCCGAATCGGTGTCTCCGTGCCCAGGGAAGTGTTTTGCCGTGGCCAGAACCTGCCTTTCTTGCATGCCCATGGCATAGGCGATGCCCAGTCGAGCTACGCGCTCAGGGTCTTCACCAAAAGAACGAAAACCGATAACGGGGTTGTTGGGGTTGGAATTGATGTCTACATCAGGTGCGAAGTTGACATGAATGCCCAAACTCCTGAGGTCCTCGGCAATGATGCGCCCCATGCTTTGCACGAGGGTTTCATCATTCGTTGCTCCTAGGGTGATGGCCCGAGGGTATCCATGCGCATCAGAGAACCGCATGGACAACCCCCATTCTGCATCGGTAGAAACCCATAAGGGAATTTCGGAGGCTTCCTGCAAGCGTTGCATTCGCTTTCGTTGCAATTCTGGGGTGCCTTGCATGGCGATGACACCTCCGATTCCGAAGGATTGGCACCATTCTTCTTCGATGGCCCAATTTTCACTTTCTTCTCGGGAATAGACCGGAGGCATCAACAGCTGAGCCACCATGCGGTCTAACGCCATTTCTTGCATGATTGAATCGGCCCAATTCATTCCCGCGGGATCCTTCAAACAGTCAGGCACATGTTGCGATGCGGCCGGCAAAGCTGCAAACGCACCGAACAGGAGGGCCATGGCAAATCCCCTCATGCGAGTTCTTCCATTTTCCTTCGAACGATGGACAACATAAAATCCAATTGTTCATCAAGCGTCAATTCGCTGTTGTCGAGCACAATGGCGTCATCGGCTTTCCGAAGGGGGGAAGTAGCGCGTGTTGAGTCGATTCGGTCCCGTAAAAGGAGGTTTTCAAGGACTTCCTCGAAAGTGCTTTCTTTCCCAGCTGCCTTTAATTCCGCCAAACGCCGATTGGCTCGAACTTGCGAAGAAGCCGTGAGGAAGAACTTGACTTCTGCATCGGGGAGAACAACCGTGCCAATGTCCCGGCCATCCATGATCACCCCGCCCGATTCAGCCATCCGCTGCTGCAGGTTTACCAATTTCTTGCGCACTGCAGGAACAGTTGCCACTAAACTGACTCGTTTTGCCACATCCATGGCTCGGATTTCACGCTCCACGTTGACGCCATTGAGGTGGATGTTGGCCATGCCATGTGCTGGATTGAACTTGAATTGCAGGTACATCCGTTCCAATGCGGATTCCAGACCTTCGATATTGACCTCGGTGGTGGTCACCAATCGCTCCTTCATGGCAAAGAGGGTGGCTGCGCGGTACATGGCGCCTGTGTCAACATAGGTGTAATGAAGCGCTTGCGCGAGTTGTTGCGCTAACGTGCTTTTCCCCGATGAGGAATGCCCATCTACGGCGATGTTCAGGCGTCTTCGATTCATGATGCGAAGTTAGGGTTTTGGGCATCGGATTGGTCCATCTACATCCAAGCGCTCAAGGGAATGTTGACGGCTAAATGTGTGCTAGAACCAGCAAAGTTGTAAGTGTTCCTGCTCAGTCTCAATTGAAACTGCCTGACAGCGAATTGTGTCCCAATTGAAAAGCCGTTGGTTCCTGTTCTGCCGTTTGCTGCCAACTCAGCTCTGCGGCGGTAATCGAAACCGAGTTGGATGCTCAGGGCATCAGAAAGCAAGAGTTCTGCTCCAATGCCTGTGTGCCGCATGAGTTGGTCGCCAAATTGCCAAATCCCACTGGCAATGCTGTCTCCAGTGAGCGGGTCGATGGAGGGATCATAGGTCCCATCTGGTGCCAGGTTCCACTTCTGCAAATCACTCAATCGAAGGTGCAAGCGAAAAGGTGCATGGTCAAACCCTTTCACGGCCCCAACCTGTATGTTGGGTGATACCCTGCCGGATGGTTGATTCCCACTGAATCCAATTTGAGCTCCCCACCCCGTGATCGCAGCTCCGACGGCTAAGTTTTGCTCATCGAAGGTTCCATGAATTCCTGCCTCGACAGCTAAAAGTCCTGCAGTTTCGCGGTCGAGGTTTCGAACACCTAAAATCCCTCGTGCAGCCACCCTCCAATGCGAATTGATGGACTTTGATACCGTGCTCTGTAGGAGGTTTTCACCACCACTAAAACTGCCGATTACTTGCCCTGAAGGATTGGTTTCGTTGAAGGTTCCATAGCCTGAGAATCGCGCACCTGTGGACCAAGTCCATCCGTTTCGAGTTCCCCAGGTGTAGCCCACCGCCGAAGCACTCATCCCACCAAAATATCGGACGTGATCGAATGCAATGCGTGAAACGTTGGACGAATCAACCAAGGCAGGCGAGTAAATGCCAGCATGCGCATCTCCATCCAAACTGGCAACCAACCTCCCGCCAAGACCAGCAGATCGAGGGTCTGTTGGTACCTCAAATACAGTCCAAGGGCTCACTTGAGAAAATGCCTCAGAATGGCAAACGAAGAGGACGAGGAATGTGCATGCACATTTCCAGGAGATTAGCTGGGTCTTAATCATTACATTTCAAGTAGTGAGGAATTCGCCTGCTCTTTGAGCAGGGCACGTTGCAACACTTCCGACATGGTTTCCACATAAGTAAACCTCAATCCCTTGAGGTACTTTGGGTCGATGTCCTCTACATCTTGTCGATTCGATTCGCAGAGCATGATTTCTTTGATGCCTGCTCGTTTTGCGGCCAGAATTTTCTCCTTGATTCCGCCAACGGGTAACACCCTTCCTCGCAATGTTATTTCGCCTGTCATGGCCAAGTCATTTTTCACTGGACGATCAAGGGCAAGTGAC
>DAISXU010000017.1:0-29434 GCA_036825655.1 Flavobacteriales bacterium
GTGTGTTGATTCGAGTGCTTGCAACTTCATGGCTGAAGCAACAAATGATAATGGTTCGTGTGAATATTCAACTTGTGCAGGTTGCACGGTTGTTCAAGCGTGCAACTACGACAACCAAGCCACAATTACAGACACTGATTCTTGTGTTTATCCTGATGATGGCTATGACTGCTCCGGTGCTTGTTTGAGCGATTCCGATGGGGATGGCATCTGTGATCTCCAAGAATTTGTAGGTTGTACAGATTCTGCTGCATGCAATTTCTCAAACTCAGCGACGGACGATGATGGTTCTTGCAATTATCCGCCAGCGTTCAGAGATTGCAACAACGTGTGCATCGCAGATTCGAATCAGAATGGAATCTGTGACGAAGAAGAAGTTTTCGGCTGTGTCGATGATTGGGCTTGTAATTTTTCAGCAGAGGCCACAAGTGACGACGGAACATGTGAATTTTTGACTTGCTCTGGGTGCATGGATGAAGCAGCTTGCAATTACAACGATCAAGCCTTGTTGCCTGACTTTGGTGCGTGCAACTATCCAGCTGCCCACTACAATTGCGATGGTTCTCCCATGACAGATGAAAATGCCAACGGCATTGCTGATGAGTTGGAAGTTGCCGGTTGCACGGACTCATCTGCCACCAACTACGATCCCAATGCAACAATCGATGATGATTCATGCATTGGTGCAATTGCAGGTTGTTTGATTCCGGGGTTACCAAATTATGACCCCGCAGTTACAGTTCAGCTTATGCCTGTTAACGATGCATGCGGCGTAATCGCAACTGGCGGAGCACCAACTCCTCTTGAACTTGTCGTAAACGCAGGTTGCACCAATGTTTTTGCATGCAATTTCGATGAGAACGCGACGGAAGACAATGGCTCATGTGAATATGCGTCCTGTGTGGGTTGTACCAATGCAGCAGCTTGCGATTACGACGACAACGCCATATACAACGGCGGTTGCTCGGATTACACCTCGTGTTATGGGTGCACGGAAGCTGCTGCTGACAACTACAATGGGACGGCTACTTTGGATGATGGATCATGTGTTTTCAACGGCTGCACCTATTCATTAGCCTGCAACTTTGAGCCGATAGCTACGAGCGATGATGGTACTTGCGAGTATGCTTCATGCTCGGGTTGTACGAATCCACAAGCATGCAATTATGACGTTGCGGCTTCACTTGACAATGGCCTCTGTGACGTGCCATCAGGCTGCGAATCATGCGAAAATGGCGAGTCAGTTGACAACGATGCAGACAATGATGGTGTGTGCGATGCTGATGAAATTGCTGGTTGCATGAACTTGAGTGCTTGCAATTTCAATGCCGCTTCTACCAATCCTGACGGAAGCTGTGTCTTCCCAAGCGGTTGCGACTCCTGCAGCGGAGAGCAGGATGGAACTGGAACTGTTCTAGATGGAGATGCAAACAACAATGGCACTTGCGATGCATTGGAAGTTGAAGGCTGTACCAATTCAACAGCTTGCAACTATGACGAAAATGCAACTCAGAGCGACGGATCTTGCGATTTCGCTTCATGTGTTGGATGCATGCAAGTTGACGCATGCAATTATGACCCATCTGCTGCATTGAATGAGCTCTTGAGCTGTGTATTTGCTGCTGCTGGTTATGACTGTGACGGTGATTGCTTGGTGGATACCGATGGCGACGGAGTATGTGATGAATTTGAGGTGATCGGCTGCATGCTTGAAGATGCATGCAACTTCAACGAGGATGCAACTGAAGCAAGCGACGACTGCACTTATCCTGGTGCCTACGAAAATTGCGCTGGTGATTGCTTGGTCGACGCAGACGGAGACGGTATTTGTGATCAATTGGAGGTGCTCGGCTGTGAAAATGATCAGGCTTGCAATTTCAACGCAGAGGCTACTGAGTCGAATGGTACCTGTGAATTCAGCTCTTGCGCAGAATGCGGTGATGTAAATGCATGCAATTATGTAGCTGGAGCTTTGTCCTATGACCTAACCTTGTGCACTTACGCCCCGGAAGGCTACGAGGACTGTGCCGCGACCATTTGCATCGACTCAGATAGCGATGGAAATTGTGATTTGGAAGAACTGCCTTCTTGCCTTGGGGAGTTCAATCCTCCTAGCTTGGAAATGAGTGGTGTAATCGACGTAAGTACTTCTCCGGAAGGCTGGGCTAGTGAGGTATTCTACACTTCAACGATTGACGAAAATGATGTTGATGTTCAATTCATGGACTTTGAGGGTCGATTGAATGATGGGCTATTCGCTGTTACTCGGGTATATGTTTTAACCGATGTTTGCGGCAACACAGCAGAGATGGCTCAATTGCTCCGCGCTGTTAACCAGGCTGAAGGATGCACTTACCCCGCCGCCACGAATTACGATGCGGATGCAATCAACGACAATGGGACATGCCATTTTCATCCGGTGTGTTTTGGTGATTTGGATTTGGACGGATTGGTCGGTTCGACTGATTTGCTTGCCCTGTTAAGCGTGTTCGCTTTGCCTTGCGGCCAGTGATGCGCTTAAGTTTGAAATAAAATGGCCCGCATTATGCGGGCTTTTTTATTTCACTCTTCTTTTGCCTTCAACTCATAGATCCACATGGGAGGAAAATTCAGCGGCACAAACTTCACGAGTTCACAATGGAATTCAGAGTACGCATGCTTCATTGCAAATGGAAAGTAGGTAAAGCATCGGACGACTGTACCTTGATTAACCCAGCTGTGATAAGTGTTTTTCAGAGGTTCTAGAACTTCCTTTGGGAGTGAGAAGGGCAATCCTGAAATAACCAAATCAACTCGAGGCCAATTCCGCTCCTTGACGTGGGATTCGACATCTTGTGCATTGGCCTTTAACACTTCAATCCTATGGCCATATCGGTTTCGAAGGCCTTCTACATAGCTGTTCTCAAGCTCAAGGACTAAACAATTCGCTTGTGGCGATAAATGATGGTATATGCGCTCAGTGAAGACACCAGTTCCAGGTCCAAGTTCGACTACATATTTTGAATCGCTCCAATTGAGGTTCGTGGTCATCGCTTGAGCAGCAAACGACGAACTCGGCACCGCACTGGCGTTTTGCAAAGGTTGCTTTACAAAATTCCGGAAGAATACAGCCCGCTTACCCAAAACTTACCATTAATCCTGTTCTTCAATTCTCATAGGTTGAAGTGTACCATTGGATTCCATCTCTTCAAGCTTCGTTAAAATTTCGCCCAATTGCTCCGCTCCAATTTGTTTTGCTACAATCACCTTATCTCGATCCATTAAGAAGAGCTTGGGCGTAGCAAACACATCAAACGTCGTCCGGAAGTTAAGGCTTTCGAGCGTTGTAATCCCTTGAGATATCAATACCATCGCACTATCCTGGGCATTGATTGCTGGATTATCTGACACATGCACCCAATCCGATAGTTCTTGCTTTTCAACAAACTTTTGCCAGGGTTCTGGTTCAAAGTCATTTCCGATCGCAAAGATGGATAAACCACGATCTTTCCATTCTTCATAGAGTTCCTGAATCTTGGGGAGCTCTTTTTTGCAATGTCCGCACGTGCTTTCCCAAATAAGAACAGCGGTGTACTTCGTGTCTATGTCATATAGACTGAACCATTTCGATTGGTCAAGACCTGGTAAAATGATGTTAGGGGCCTTGTTGCCGCAAAGGGTAGGCTCCAGCTCTGAGGCGCGCTCAACAATTTTCTTCAATTGGTCGTCATTGATCCAGGTGGCTTCGCCTGTTTTGTAGTAGCGATTTACAAGCTGCACAAACACTTTTTCCATGCACATGATCGAGGAAGACTCAGCATTGAAAGTGGAAAAGTGCAAAATGTACTTGAACATTTCATCATTTCCCCGAGAACGCTCAATGAGTTTGACTACTTCATTGAAGACGGTATCAGGAGATTGAGGAATGACTTGATTGATGTATTGATCAAGAATGCGATTGAAACTGCCATCATGTACCAAACGAGGGTCTGCAAAGTCAACACGACGCCAATACGCATCTCGGTACATCCGATACCTCAACTCATCAGCATTGGCAATGCCCGGGATTTCTGGAATTTCTGGTTCGACAATCATCGACAAGTAGCGAGCAAATAACATGTCGCCATCCTCATGGATGATGCGTCGTTGCTCGATCTCTACATCATCACCCATCGCAATGAGGGAGGCTCGAGCGGCTTCTTGCGCGGATTCTGTGCTGGTTGAATCCGCGAGCACTGCCTCAAAAGGTGCAGCCTTCTGCCGCATGTCTTGCAAAAAATCCAAGTAGTTGTAAAACAACTCGTTTTCTGCACTTTGAACGACTTCTATGAAAGCAGCAGGTTGCGCGGCTTTGGTTCGAATGTGAATGTCTTCCTCAACAGCAAGGAATTCAAAAAACTTTGGACCAGGAATGACTGCTGCAAACTTCCCGCATTTTTCGCGCGACCTTCCTTCAAACACTACTTTGCCTCTGGCATCTGTTACTGCGGTGTCCGCGTAGAACATCTTTTCTCCATAGTAATTAGCCAAGTAAACCGTGTCGTTGTTTAAACCTTCTATTTCTAACGTGATGGAATAGGGAACGCCTTGTCCCATTCCATTCAAGGATATGAGAGTTGCGGCGACGAATGAGAAAATGAGAAGAAGGGTTGAATTGCGCATGAGTCTGTGATTAGCGTAGTGCGAATTTACGGACCGAGGACACTATTGTTACACCTTGGCTTGCCCTGAAACGCTAAACAAGGTGAACGAACTGACATCGGGCTTGGTGAATTGAAAGGCCTGATCCCCTGAGTCACTCATGATTGGATAAAAAAAAAGGTGCCTCAGGAGGCACCTTTTCTAGTGTTATGATCGCAATCAGTGGCTAATAACCAAACGCTGAACGGTGCGTCTTTCTCCATCGGTAAGCTCTACGAAGTAGATCCCATCGACGAGGTTCAAATCCATTTGAACACCGCGATTCAATCCATTCACTCGCTGCTCGTGAACTAGCCGTCCATTCAAACCAAGAATGCGAACCCATGCTTGATCGATGTTTCCAATCAAATTGATTGAATTCGAGGCAGGGTTAGGGCCGAATGACAATTCCAAAGGCGTTGCAACCTCCGATGTTTCGAGGACAAAACTTGCCTCCTGAATGATGATGTCATCCAAAAACCAATTTCCTACAGCAGTGGCTGTGCCTGTTCCGAAGAAGTTGACTCCACCTAAATCGCTATCAAATGTCCAATTCCCCTTCCACTCGTCATTGATGTAAATTTGAATGAAATCATTGTCTAAGTCTACTTCGTGAGTCAACTCGAACCAGCCATCCACGGGATATTCTCCTGAGGCAACTTGAACATCATCCATAATGACTTCGAACGTACCGTCTTCGGCAAAAAATGCTTCAAACGCCCATGCTACACCTGGAACGGTGTTTTCTTGAACGTTATAATACGCCGCATAGTTAGCAGGCACTTTCATATGCCAGCTGCACTCGTAGCTTCCAGATGTAATCCCAGCTACCATCACCACGTCCATAGGTCCAGTTTGCCCAATGATGTTCAATGAGTTGGATCCAGAGTGAGCCTCGGCGTCTGTGATTAACCCGTCTTCATCTGTCCCTGGAGCATTGCTCCAAGTAATCCAAATGGGATTATCCGTGGTTACATAATCTCCTGCAGCATAACCTTCGAAGTCTTCCACGTACAATTGGCCAAATGCAGAAGTGACCACCAAAAGGCCACCAAAGAGTAAAGTTGTTTTCATGCGAATTGAATAAAGTTCAGCTCCCTAAGATAAGAATTTTGGTTTAGAGGTTAATAAGCGGCTTACGGCTTTCGTCATAAACTGAGTTAATGCCGATGAATTTCGTTTTCAAGGCTTCTGAGGGGACTTGTTCTTGTACCTTTCGCCCATGGTTTGGGAAGGGAATCTCAGGAAGCTCCTCATTGCATCGATGCCAAATGCAGTTGCACTCGAGTACACACAGGTCGGTGCAAACGTATTGGATCCCTTGGATCCGTTTCTTTTGTCGGACAAACTTGGCAGCCACGTTCGCATCAAATTCGATGGAGTTATCCATTGCGCAGCGACGGGAAAGCGAATCAAAAGGACATATGGTGACGGCCTATCCTATGATGCTTGGTTGAAATCACCTCAAGCCGTGGAAAGCGTGATACGCCCAGAACTCAGTAGGATACATGAAGGCATTGCTTTACGCGACGAGGAATGGGAGAGGGCGAACCACTTGGTGCCGCATTGGGTTTACCTCTCTCAAACAAGCAATTTAAAGGTTGGGGTTACAGGTGCGCACACCGGTATGAAAAGGTGGTACGATCAAGGGGCCATCACGGGTACCATTGTTTGCATCGCGCCTTATCGAGGACTCGCAGGTGAAATGGAGGTTTTACTGAAAGAGATCTTTCAGGACAAAACCGCTTACAGAGGGATGTTACTTGCTCAGAATCCCGAAATCGAAGAATTGGAGAATGCGAGGGAAGAAGCCTTCGATCACTTGGGGACCGCGTTTGAAGACTACATGCAATTCGACGCTCCAGTGCATGCATTTCATTATCCAGTCCTTCAAATGCCCAAAAAGGTTCAAAGTGTTCGGTTGGATAAAAAACCTGTTGTTGAAGGTAAGTTGGTTGCTTTAAAGGGCCAGTATATGGTGTTGGAGGACGGCCAAGCACTGAACGTCCGAAGCCACATTGGTTACCGCGTTCAAATGGAATTCAGTTAACCGAAGGGTCGGAGGGGCTGTTGGCCGCTTGAGCATATTCAGCGCCCATTTGGGACAACAAATGCTTCCAAAGGTCTTCCTCTTCGATGGAAGTATCCATGATCAAACTCTGATCGATGTGTGTCACGAACCAAGACCTGGATTGAATTTCATCTTGAAGTTGACTCCCTGACCAACCTGCATAACCGATAAAAAAGCGGATCTCTTCTGGGGTAATCTTTTCTGATTTGACTAATTCCATCACCGATTCAAAGGCGCCTCCCATGAACACTCCATCGGTCACAGGAACACTTTCTTCAATCAGATCGGGCCGGGTGTGCAAGTAATACAAGCTCGCACTTTTCACGGGCCCACCTACGGAAATGCGCCCATCTAAATCGGGGAAGTCATCCATCAAATCACTCATTTCAAGAGCGATGTAATTATTGAGGACAAATCCAAAAGTTCCTTCTTCATTGTGTTCGCAAACCAAAACAGCTTTTCTACCAAAGTAGGGGTCATCGAGAAATGGCTCAGAAAGCAGCACGTCACCTACTTTCGGAGAGGCTTCATTCGATGGCATGAATCGGTTCATTGATGCAAAGTTCCGACTTTTGGACTCTAAAGCGAAATGAAGTCGTGAATCAACTTAGAATTGTACCCCTTGTTTTGATTTGCATGCTTGTGAGGGCATTGCCATTTTCTGCTCAAGACAGCACATCCGACCCTAAAGGATGGCCGCACAATGATGTCACACCGACGTGGGAGGAGGGGGTAGCTTTGTTCAGTGCCTTGGCTGAGTTGGATTCAAGAGCGAGTTGGATGGAGATTGGAAAAGCGGACTGCGGACAACCGATCCATGCGCTGTTCATTTCCCCCACGCCGGTAACAATGCCCGGACTGCCCGGTGTTTTGGCTGCAAAGGAGTCACATCCAGAGCACTTGCGGATGCTCGTGAACAACGCCATTCATCCGGGAGAACCTTGTGGAGTGGATGCTAGTCTGGCTTTTGTTCGGCAACTCTTGGGGCAGCCATACTTGCCTGATGGGATTGCGGATAACGCATGCGAGCATGATCCCCAAGGCTTGGAACAATGGCCTGAGGGCTACAATAGAAGTTGGGCTGGAATGCCCAGTGACTGGGGAAATGCCATGTTTGTGATCATTCCATTTTACAACGTCGGCGGTGTGCTCAACCGCGGTTGCTGCTCCCGTGCCAATCAAAATGGTCCGCTCGCTTATGGATTCAGGGGCAATTCAAGGAATTTTGACCTCAACCGAGATTTCCTCAAGATGGACACTCAAAATGCGAAAGCGTTTGCAAGGCTTTTCACGGAATTTGATCCGGACGTATTTGTGGATACGCACACAACCAATGGGGCTGATTACCCTTATACCATGACCTGCATCACGTCGCAGTATGACAAGGCTGGACCTGTTATAGGAGATTTTTTAGAACGCACATGGGACCCTCCATTCTACGGTCGGATGGCAGGTATTGGTTACCCTATGAGTCCCTATGTATACTCACGCGAGCAAATTCCCGACTCCGGCTTGATTGGTTTTTTGGAAACCCCAAGGTACAGCACAGGCTACGCGATGCTTTGGGGAACGATGGGGTTCACTGCGGAGGCTCACATGCTCAAACCCTATCCAGAACGAGTTCAGTCCATGCTAAATTTTTTACATCAAACACTGAACACCGCACTTGACCTTCAGCCTGAAGTAAAAATGGCGAGGCGATTGGATCAAGAACGCCTCTTAAACGCTGATTCATTGCCCGTTCGTTGGAGCAGGGACGACACGTCGTTCGACCTGATTTTATTCAATGGCTATGCTGCAAGGGAGACAAAGAGTGCCGTAACAGGAAG
Source organism: Flavobacteriales bacterium (assembly GCA_036825655.1). Lineage (GTDB taxonomy): Bacteria > Bacteroidota > Bacteroidia > Flavobacteriales_D > Sanyastnellaceae > JALQTD01. The sequence goes on from DAISXU010000017.1 coordinate 8,560, forward strand.
GAATCGACTTGTTTACAAGCGAGACATGCCATGGTCCTCAATCATTCCCTTTTACAACGCGTACGAGGTAAGTGAATGGGCCCATATCCCTTCACATTATGTCATCCCCAACGGATGGGAGTCCATCATTGATAAACTCAGGTCCAATGGAGTAGCCATGAGTCAAGTTGATTCCACTTATTCTGCTGAGCTTGAGGTGACCTACATCGTTGACTTTCATAGTTCATCAGCCCCGTACGAGGGGCACCACTTGAACACAGTCGACTCCCTTGAAAAGAGAGTGGAGGTCATTGACTTATCCCCAGGGGATTGGTTGATACCTACAAACCAACGTGCGCGTCGTTACTTGGTTGAGAGCTTGGAAATTATGGCACACGATGCATTTTGGGTTTGGGGTGGTTTCGATTCAGCTTTGCAACGGAAAGAGGGATTCTCGGCTTACGTCTTCGAAGACACAGCTGAAACGTTGCTCGCGAATGATGCGCTGCTTTCAGCCGAGTTTGAGTTGGCAAAATCGCAGCATCCCATCTGGGAGGATCAACCCCAGCTTGCCTTGCAATGGATCTACGAGCACAGTCCTTTTGCTGAACCAAGCGGAGGTCGATACCCGGTGATGAAGGCGTTCAACTGACATGGCGTGTTGTAAATTCGCATCATGCCCAATTCCCAGCGTCCCGAGTTGCCCATTCCTTTTCCTTTCGGCAAAGAGCCCGCTCGATTGCCCTGGCCGTTTGATTGGCCTCTGCCCTCTAAATTGTTGAGCAAAGGCACATCAATCGGAAGGGTGCTGAGAAGGAATGTAGCTGGGATGTCACCGCAGCAAATTCGTCAAGCGCTTGATCAATTCTCTCGCTTGAATCCAGGTCCAGCTGATGGCCGTGTGAGTCAAATAGAGGTCGCTGGAATTCCAGTTTTAGAAGGACGTTTTGATCGATTGGATGAGCGAGGCATTCTGCTGCTCATTCACGGGGGTGGATTTTCATTTGGATCCTCCCGCAGCCACCGAGCCATGGGACTTCACCTTGCCAAACTAACCAAAAGAAGGCTTTGGATTCCAGAGTACAGACTGGCCCCAGAAAATCCTTTTCCTGCTGGATTAGAGGATGTGCAAAAAGTTTATGAAGAGGCATTGATGTTCAATGGCGATGTGCTGCTCGTTGGAGACTCGGCCGGAGGGAACTTGGCTACGGCCACAGTCCAGCATTCCATAAAGACAGGGTGGGCTGTTCCAACTGCTCTTATGCTGTTGTCGCCTTGGTTGGATTTGGCACCGAATTCGCAGAGTAACGACGGAGACCAACATGAATTGAGTTGGTTTGATCGGGAGGACATGCTCACCTACACGAAACACTACTTAGGTGACGAAGACCCGCTTCGGGCTGAAGCGTCTCCTTTGCGAGGAAGTTGGGCGGGATTCCCACCTACCTATTTAGAGGCTTCGGTGGATGAATACCTTTGGCCCGATGCACGCAGTGCGTATGAAGAACTGAAGGCTGCCTCTTGCTTTGCTGAGTTGAGAACGGAAGAAAAAGCCCTCCATGGGTGGCAGCTTTTTCCGGACTTCATTCCTGAGGCTCAACGCAGCATTCAGGCAATGGCTGCATTCATTGAAAAAGTTGACAGGAGAGGGTCAGATAGCTGAATCCAGTGCAGATTTTAGGGCAGGCCATACGCGATTCCAATCTTCTTCCTTGAGGTTCAATGGGGGGGCCATTCGAAATGCATTGGGAGTGGAAAGGAACCAAAACAATAGCACACCCGCATCAATTCCTTGCTGAATGCAGCGTGTGACGTTTTCAGGCCCATCCAATTCCACAGCGATGTAAAGTCCAATGCGCCTTACCTCCCTTACAGCAGGGTGATCCTGTAGGAATTGCTGCAAACGCATGCCGTCCTTTTCTACCTGGATCCAATCTTGGTTTTTTAGAAGTTTCAAACCTGCAGCAGCAGAGGCGCAGGGGAGTGGATGGCCCCCAAAAGTTGTGATGTGTCCCAACTCGGGTTCAGAGGCCAACATCCGCATGCGCTGCCTTGATGCGACAAAAGCTCCAATGGGTAAGCCCGCACCGAGTGCCTTACCCAAGCACAAAATGTCTGGCTCAATTCCGAAGTGTTCAAAGGCAAAGGCTTTACCTGTTCGCCCCATTCCCGCCTGCACCTCGTCCAAAACAAGCAGGGTCCCTGTTTGAGTGCAGCGTTTTCGCAACTCCAGCATCCAATCCAATCCAGGTATGCGAATGCCCGCATCACCTTGGACGGTCTCAACCACCACAGCAGCTTGTGAGCCATCAATGGCTTCTAAACCAATCATTTCGTTGAATGGGATAAACTGAACGTGGGGCAAAAGCGGTTCAAAAGGTATCCTTCTTGTAGCATTGGCACTGATGCTCAGAGCTCCGTGCGTGCTGCCATGGTATCCCCCCGTACAAGCCACAAAACCTGAACGCTTCGTGACTCGTTTCGCTAATTTCATAGCGCCTTCTATCGCCTCAGCACCAGAATTGACGAAGTACACGGCATCCAGTGAATCGGGGAGCAGGGAAGTCAAGAGAGCAGCAGCTTCATCCTGGGACCGTTGACGGAATTCGCCATAGACCATGGTGTGCAAATGCGCATCAACTTGCGCATGCAAAGCCTCCAAAATTGCCGGATGACCATGGCCCCAAGCTGATGGCCCTACGCCTGAAATCAAATCCATCAAGCGCCTGCCATCCGCCAAAATCAAATCAACTCCTTCTGCACGTTCCACACTTAAACCCAGCGGATGGAGAGTGGTTTGCGCCAAGTGGCCATCTAGAAATGCTTCGGGATTCATCGCGTTTCAATTTGCCATTCATCGATGAACAACCAAGAGGGGTTACCAGCGCCGAGGTGGCTTGAGGGCAGTTTCCCATAACCATCCATCTCCATGCGCAAGAAGCGCGCAGTTATGGACTTCAATGATTCGAACCGCTTCACTAAGGCAGCCTCATCCACATCACTTTCCTCATGGGTCATGGCCTCGATCAGTTGCCATTGGGTGCCGTCTTGACTGGAATAAAACCGAACAGCTTGAGGCAGCATGATCCAAGGCCTAACATCCCTGAGCGAACCGATGGATTGACTGATAATTTCTTGTGAACTCCCCAAGTCCAATTGTGCGACCAAGTTTTGGTCAAAAAACCCTTGCCACTCACCAGTTTTGAAGTTTGGCCCACCTACAATTCCATCAATGAGTGCTCCTTCTCCACCAGCATGGTACTGGTTGCTGTGCTCACCTTGTTTCCATTCCAATTTCCAGTTGTTGTCTACGCGAACCATTTGATGCTGCACAACCGAACTGCTGTGCTCATTTGCGGCAAAGGCCTCAATGATGCACCCATTCTCCACATCGAAATTCCCTGAGTACAATGTCCAGTTGCTTTCTGGAAGGATGCGGTAGTGCAATTTCGCCAAAGGATCGATGTGCTTCAGGGAGACAGAGACTTTGGATTTGAAGGTTCGAGGAGCTTCTATAATGGGGGAGGCCACAAAAGTCGGACAATCCACTTTTGAAGTGGGGCGTTCGGTCCTTCCAAACTCATGCGATGGAACCTCACCGCATTCGAAAGTCAATTCCCCACCTGCCACCAATTGACTGACATCAATCCAAGCTGCATCTTGGGATTCCCCATTCAATTCAAGTTCTTGCACGTAATGGCCCGACCCTGATTTGTGAATGGAAAAAATCGCTCCTCCACCAGCGGGGTGAACGTCCACGGATTCAAAACGAGGAGTGCCAACAATGATTTGGCCAGACCCCGGTGCAACGGGATACAGCCCCATGGCATTCCAAACGTACCAGGCGCTCATTTGGCCACAGTCTTCATTTCCACTCAATCCATCAGGAGTAGGGTGATACAGCGTAGTCAAGATTTCATCCACAACATCAGCGGTTCGATCGGGCCTGCCTGCAAACGTATAGAGGTAGGCCATGTGATGGCTGGGTTCATTGCCGTGCGCATATTGTCCGATCAGCCCTGTAATGTCAGGTTGTTCACGTCCGGTTGTTACAGGACTGGAGGTAAACATCGAGTCCAAGAAAGCAATGAACGATTCCTCACCACCAACCAAATCAATCATCGTCTCGATGTCATGAGGCATGAACAACGTGTACTGCCATCCATTTGCCTCCGTATAATTGAAGTTAACTTCCCTCGGGTCGAATCGATCAATGAAAGCTCCGCCGCGCTTGGGTTGGATGAAGTTACTTTCCGGATTGAAGAGGTTTTGCCAAGAACAGCTTCTTTCTGAAAAACGTTGAATCACGTCTTCCGACGCCCCAGTTCTTCGCCCAAATTCTGCAATGCACGCATCATCGAAGGCGTACTCCAAGGTCTTACTTACGCTTTCATGCTCGCGTTCGCTCGGTATATAACCCAATTCGCGATAAGCTGGAAGGCCAAGGTGGGAACTGTCTGCGGCTTGAATCATCGCATTCAATGCAAGCGGCGCGTCAAATTCTTGAATGCCCCAGGCCCAGGCATCAGTCAATACAGGGACGCTGTGGTATCCGATCATGCACCCTGTATAGTTTGCTGCCAATTCCCAAACAGGCAATTGACCTCCTTGTGCGTACATCCTTAAAAATGTCCTCGCGAAGTCTCGGGTGCGTTCAGGTTCAATCCAATTGAGCAAGGGGTGGAGTGAACGAAAGGTGTCCCATAAGGAAAATACGGTGTAATGAAGTCCTTCATCAGGTGCCAATTGATGGACATCCAAATCGGTTCCACGGTAACGGCCATCCACATCGGAAGCAACATTAGGGACGGTGCAGCTATGGTAAAGCGACGTGTAGAAGTTTACCCGATCGTCCCCACTACCACCTTTGACCTGCAACCTCGACAATTGCTCATCCCATCGGGCTTCATTGTCCTTTTGATACGAGTTGAATTGCTCGTGGCTTGCTTCGGCCTCTAAGTTTTTAAGGGCTCCCTCAATGTCCACAAAACTCAAACCCGTTCTCACAACAAGGGAGTCAATAACGCCAAAGTCTGCGGCGAAAACTGGCACGTACTCCATAATTTGCTTCAGCGATCCGTTCTCTTGCACCCCTTCCGTCCTGATTTCGCTAAGTTGATCCCGCCATTCAAATGGTGCACTGAACTTGGCAGCAAAATAAACATGCTGTTCGCGAGCCCAGTTATCTGAAACTCGATGCCCTACCAATGTCCTGTCGTCGAGGGGATAGATGCTGTATTCAGTTACCTCATCACGATGTGCCATGTCAATGATCAAGGTCAAGGTGTCTTGACCATTCATCTCATACCGGTGTATGCCCACCCGCGGAGTCGTGGTCAATTCAACATCAATGTCATGGTCTTCCAGTTTAACCCGGTACCATCCTGCATGAGCATCTTCTTGCAGATGCGAAAACCGGCTGGCGTAGCGGTCATTCCACTTCGTCTTACCCGCTTGAAATTGCGTGCAAGGCATGAACAAAATGTCGCCATAGTCGCTTACGCCTGTTCCTTGCAAATGGGTATGACTAAATCCGTAGATCAGCGAGTCTGAATGGTGATAACCGCCGCAACCATCCCATCCTTCCAAGCGTGTGTCTGGGCTCAATTGGACCATTCCAAAAGGGGAAGTGGCGCCTGGATAGGTATGTCCGTGTCCACCCGTTCCGATGAACGGATCGACCAGGAGGTGAAGCGAAGCCTCCTCTTCAGGACTCGAACAACTGACAAGGATGCTGGCAACCAGCAGGGCTCGAAGAAAATTCATGCTGTGCAATTGTTTGGCGAAAATCGGTTGTTTTCCTTCAACGGCCAACCGCCAAAATTCTATTCCTGAGGAATGCACACATCGCAATTCATCCGGTCATGGATTCCAAAATGAAGAACCTTGGGCTTTGGCGGATGAAGCAATTCATCCATGAGCGGCCAAAATTCAAGCGGCGTTGCGCTTAAAATCAACACATTCCGATGAGCTGTAATTTCTTCTTGTTGCTTTCGAAGCCCCAAAAGCGTGTCCGCCAATCCGGGAGATTCATTCCACACCTCCTCAGCATTTGACATGCGAATCGAAACCTCTTGTTGTTGGCGTGCTGCATCGCAAACGGCAGCTTGCATGGTCGATTTGGATGCATCTGAAAGGGGCCATTCTCTGATCTGCTTGGAAAAATCACCCCACCAACGGCCCTCTCTAGGCGCCCACAGATTCAAGCTATCACAAGGTAACGTGCTTTGACCCCATCCCAATCCAGCGGTTAGGATAAATGCCCACAAGCAATAGTACCGCATCATTGTGCATGCAACCATTGCGCAGCTTCATCAGCAGCCTTGTTTCTCGGGGCAATGATTTCAGGCATCCATTGACCTACCTCCCAATTAGGTGTGGCATTCATCCAAATGCGCATGGTGGAGCAGGATACAGGCAATCCTGAAATGGGCAACGTCCAAGTTGCTGCATGTGCTCCCGTTCCAGAAATTCCTGAAAGCGCAGGTTCTCCAATCGTGGCCATTCGGTCTTTACTCGCCGCCCAAGAAGCGAAATGGACAGCCGTCGATGCGGTACCTCCATCCACCAAAACAGCAACAGGACCCTGGTAGGGCCTTCTATGAGGTTGAAGAGGATCCAATGGCCCTTTCCACCACGTTCCTTCGGGCAAGGCATCCACCATTAAGCGCCAAGCTGCCCACCGATCCGTTCTCGCCCAACGTTCCCTGCGTTTCATTGGAGCCAGGTCAAAATCAGGGGGGAAAGCCTCACGGGCACTCGAGCTTACTTGAAATTCCACCGCTCCAATAAGGGGATCAGGTTGCTCGATTAGGTGAGATGCCACCTTCTCCATTCGCGAGGCAAGGCCGCCCGAATTGCCTCGCAAATCAACTACCAAACCAATCGTTTTCATTCGTTTGATCTTCCGAAAGATGCGTTTTAATTTTCGGTGATACGGCCCCTCATGTCCGATGGCAAAGGATGAAATCTTCAAGGTTGCGATGCCATTCTCAAAGGTGTAAACCAACCCCGTTTCCCGCTTCACCCGATGGTCAATTTCAGGATGACGATTCGTCGAAACCCAAAATGCGGTGTCTTTGTTTTGCACCCTCAATGAGGTTGGATCAGTGGCACCTGGGGAAGGAACGGCAGCAAACCAAGGCCACAATCGCTCCGCGCGACGGTAATGCGATTGGTGCGCGAAGGATTCCGATGAAGTCATGTTCCTGGCGTTTTCCAGCACCGCCCTTGCTTTCCAATTCCCAACTGAATCCACCACAGTTGAGGCTGGGATTTGGTCTGATTCCACCACACGAATCTGACCTCCATCCAGTTCAATGCTCCCGGGGAATTTCCCCCAAATGTCCTCCATGTCACCAGTCAGGGTGTGCCAGTGAAGGCCGGTATGCGAATCGCCCAAAGTGGCCAATACCTCTGCAACGAGGCGCGCAAACATCCAATTGGAGCCACCATATCGAAATTGAGAAGCTGCACGATTCACAGCGCCCTTGAGATTCAAACTATCATCCATCCGTGCCGCAGGATGAGTGGCAAACACCCAATTGAGCAGGGAATTCAGGTCATCTTTTGCATCTTCTGGTGAGATGTGCCTCAGCAGCAAAGGGACGCTGTCCTCCAGAGCAACCTCTTGAGCAAAAGTTAGGCCTGGCAGAAAAGCCAAGAAGATGAGGGAGCGCATCGGTTATTCTCCAGATTGATCTTTCATCTTCACCATGGTCAAGATGGTGGCCAAAGCCACGGTTTCGCCCGTTTCATCGTAGACGTCCACCAGGAACTTGACAATGCCTTTGGCAACGTCCTCGGGATCCCGCTTTTCTTGGCCTATTTTTTCTTTGACGGTAAGCCTTACACCGATTGTCGCCCCAGCGTAGACGGGTTTTGTGAATCGCGCCTCTTCAATTCCATAGTTTAACAAAACCGGTCCTTTTTTGGGATCCACAAACAATCCCGCCGCTTTGCTCAAGATGAAATAACCGTGCGCTACGCGTTGTTCAAAAATGGTTCCGTCCAAACTGGTTTCGTCCATGTGAGCGTAGAAGTTGTCTCCACTTACGTTGGCGAAGTTCACGATGTCAGTTTCTGTAACGGTGTGTTTGTGGGTCGTGACGGTATCTCCGACATTCAATTCCTCGAAGTGCTTTCTGAACAAATGAGGTTCTGATTCAGGTTGAACACCGCCAGGCTGATACTGTTGAGTGATTTCACTCAGCATGGTTGGAGAACCTTGCAAAGCAGTTCGTTGCATGTAATGCTTGATGCCACGAAGGCCTCCCATTTCCTCCCCTCCGCCAGCTCGACCCGGCCCACCATGCACCAACAAGGGGAGGGGAGAGCCATGTCCCGTGGATTCGCCGGCGCAATCGCGGTCCAAAACCAACATGCGCCCATGCATCGAAGCTGCTCCATGAACAAAAGCCTGAGCTTCTCCGGTATGATGTGTCGTGATGGAACAGCACAATGAACCTCGGCCTTTCTTCGCGAGCACAGCAGCTTCTTCTATGCCATCGTAGGCCATCAAGGTGCTAACCGGACCAAATGCTTCAACTTCATGGCAATGAACAGCTCGCATGGGTTCTTCCATCCTGAAGAGCATGGGGGCAAGAAAGGCACCTTGCTCCGAGAAATCCGAATGGAAATTCACTTCTGGATGATACACCAAGTCGGCCTCAAGCGCCAATTTATCCGCTTGCGACCTGACCTCTTTGACCTGGTCCTTACTGACAAGAGCCCCCATCCGAACGCCCTCCTTCCTCGGATCTCCTATTGTAGTTTTACTCAAGGCTTGCACCAGAGCCTCTTGCGTTGCATCCATTAAATGCCTTGGAACCAATATCCTTCGCGCCGCAGTGCACTTTTGACCACATTTCACGGTCATTTCTTTTCGGACCTCTTTGATGAATAGGCCAAACTCCGGGTCATCTGGCTTGACTGTCGCGCCGAGCACCGCTGCATTCAATGAGTCGGCCTCCATGTTGAAGGGAACAGAAAAATCTTGAATCCTCTTCGATTGGCGCAATTGCTGTCCTGTGCTAGCGCTTCCAGTAAAGGTGACAACATCCCGTTCGTCCACATAGTCCAGAATGTCTCGCGCACTTCCGCAAATCCACTGGAGTGATCCTGGAGGTAAAATCCCACTGTTGACTATTTCCCTGCACACAGACTCCGTGAGGTAGCTTGTTGCCGTGGCTGGTTTGATGATACAAGGTACACCCGCTAACCAATTCACGGCGGCTTTCTCGAGCATCCCCCAAACGGGAAAATTGAAGGCGTTGATGTGAACAGCTACTCCTTCTATTGGCGTGAGCAAGTGATGCCCACTAAATGTCCCCCCTTTGCTAAGTCCAAGTCCCTCGCCATCTAAAGCGAAAGGGGTATCAGGTAATTTCCTGCGCAGACTTGCGTAGCTGAAGAGGTTACCGATTCCGCCTTCAATGTCAATCCACGCGTCGGTTCTCGTAGCGCCTGTTGACCAACTCACTTCATAAAAAAGTTCTTTCTTGGAATGGAGGTGCAAAGCGAGCCGCTTCAGCATGCGTCCGCGCTCTTGGAATGTCATCGCCCGTAAGGACTTGTTTCCAACGGCTCTTGCGTAAGCATATGCGCTGGCAAGGTCAAGGCCATGAGAATTGGTAGTAGCGATCACCTCCCCAGTTAAAGCACTATATATAGGTGTTGCATCTCCTCCCAGTTTCGTTTCAACGAATTTATCTTGAAGGCCATGAGTTAAGGGCTGCGGGATATTGGTCATGGGAATTCGATTTACAAGCGGTAAAGTTAGGCGTCAAATCCTGAAGCCATTTTCTTTCATTGTTCAACATCCCTGCGTATATTTAGAGGGTCCTAGACGACACAGAATCAATTGAAGCGTCCAATTGACACGCGATTCCGTGGAGCAGGTCATTATTTTAATGAACCATGAAAGCCGCTTTGTCGACACCATATCGAGTTACGTCTATGAATTTTTTGTTAAGTTCATGGTCAGAAAGTTGGGATTTATGAATTCCTCTTCTTATCTTAGTCGGCGTATGTTCAAACAGGACTTAATCAGAAACATCTAACTACACAATCACATGAAGAACCTTTTCACACTCGCAGCAGCGTTGTTCCTCGGATACGGGGCGAGCGCTAGCAACGTTGAGTTGGTCGTTGAAGCCGTTGATAACGGCGGCCAAGTCGAAGGAAACACGTACCGCGTTTACGCCGTGCTTCCTTCTGCTGAACACTCATTGCACGCGGTCTTTGCTGACGGAGAGCACGTATTAAACGTAGCCACCACTGGATCATTCTTCCAACACCAGTATGGAAGCTTTTCCTCTTTGGACGTCAACGAGCAGATTGTGTCGTTGGATGCTTCTTTGGCTTTCGATACCTGGGTAACCATTGGTGCCCGCAACAGCAACAACAACAACCTTTGGACTGTTGGAGTAGACTACAACGCGTTCCTCGGTGGAAACGAACTCACCGTTACTGACGGAGCTTGGTTCGTTGTTCCTACTGACGTTCAGGCAGCTACTGAAGCTGGAAATCGCGTTTTGTTGATGCAATTGACCACAGACGGAACAGCTACAGGTGTTCTTAACCTCCAAGGTTGGGACGCTGATGGAGCGGCATGGCGTGCCCATGACTTGACCTTCACGTCTACGGATGCTGAAGTGTTCGGTTGCACGGATGCTTCTGCAGCTAACTACAGCGTTGAAGCTACCTACAATGACGGATCTTGCACAGGACAGAACAACGGACCATCTGTTGGTTTGACCAATGTAGACGCAACGACTTCTTGGAGCATCTTCCCTAATCCCGTGTTCGAAAGCACGTTCAGCTTGAAGTTTGATCGTGAATTGAACCTCGGTGGAGAGAACATCGTTTTGGAAGTAACCGACATGGCTGGTAAAGTGGCCATGGCTCAGGAAGTTGCTCAAGAGAACATTGTTGGTGGAAACCGCATTGTTGTAAAGCACGACCTCGCAGCTGGTAACTACATGGTATCAGTGAAGCACACGAACTTCACCGACGCACAGAACATCGTTGTAACTCGCTAATTCGAGGCGTTTTTGACGATCCTGTTCGGACGATAATACAATGAAAGAGGGACCCCAGCGGTCCCTCTTTTTGCTTTACATCGTTGTACCTTTCCGACATGAAAGGAATCAGCGCAGTTCTTATTGCAGCGGCCTTGTGCGCTGCATCTTGCAATCCTGCAAGTCAAAGGAAAGAATCAGCCTCACACTCCACGCTGAAGTGTGGATCCATGATCGGCTACGTCGATATGCGCGTTGCACACATATGGAATCAATTCGAGAAGGTTGATGGTACGGCCATGTGGTCTGTGTATGCGCAAGTCAACGATAGCTTGGTGCTCCAAAAAGAGGTGGAGATTCATCGCGAACACTTTAACACAGCGACCACAGAACTGGCCTTGCTCGAGCCGGGAACGCCCTATTACGCGAAGCTGGTTTCAAGTGGAGAGGTGCTGGACAGTGTAGGCTTTACAACCCAACCGTTGTGGGATTTTCGAACCGACCCTCCAGCATTCAAAGTTTTAACGGGCAGTTGCACCTTCATTAACGAGGAAGCATACGATCGACCTGGAAATGGGTATGGTGGCGAATATGAAATTTTCAACACCATGAGCTCATCCAATGCGGATTTGATGCTCTGGCTTGGCGATAACATCTACTTGAGAGAAGTGGACTTTGGCAGCTACGAAGGATTCGGTTACCGATACAGCCACATGCGCTCAACACCAGAGCTACAGGCCTTGCTTCAAAGCCAGCCGAATGTTGCAATCTGGGATGACCATGACTTTGGCCCTAATGATTGCGATGGCAATTATGTGCACAAGGACTGGGCACAACAAGCGTTTGAAGCATTTTGGGCAAACCCTGGGTATGGCTTAGCCAACTCAAAGGGAGGAATCACAACCCAGTTTAGGTTTGTGGATGTTGAATTTTTCTTGCTTGATAACCGATACGATCGCATCAACCACCACAACATCACCCAACAGCCACAAATTTTAGGTGAGGAACAAATTAACTGGTTGCTTGGAGCATTGAAAAACAGCCGAGCACCGTTCAAAATGGTTGCCGTAGGTGGACAATTTCTTTCTGATGCTGCTATATATGAGAATCATGCTCAATTCCCACTCGAGCGTTCGGAGATCTTGCGCCGACTCGATGAGGAAGACATTCGTGGCGTCATCTTCTTAACAGGTGACCGGCACAACGGTGAATTAACAAGGCTTGAGCTTCCGGGAGGAAACTGGGTGCACGACTTGACAGTAAGCCCACTAACAAGCTCTAGCTATGACCATACGGATGAGCCCAATAGCTTGAGGGTTGAAGGCACCATGATAGGTCAGCGCCATTTTGGAGAATTGAACTTCTCGGGTCCCCGCAAGGACCGTTCATTGAACATCATCATGCGGACGACAGAAGGTGACACACTTTGGTCACACAACATTCGGGCCCGCGATTTATGACATCAATCTTCGTCGATTAGATAATCGGTTGACTTGTAGCGTTGGTCAAGTTTGATGAGGTAGTTTACCCCTTCAATGGTCACTCTAAAGGCTTTACAAATGAGATCTTTTCCTGGTATTTCAAACTGAAAGGTCTCGTCCTCGTATCCGTCTGGATAGAGTTCTTTGATGGCGGTCCGGACCTTGGATGGCAAGTTTTTGTAAGTCACAATGAGGTTACGCATGTTCTTAGGATTTAGAAAGTTGCACACCTCCTTACGCAAAGCCAACCAAAAAGTTTCTATCCGTTTTAGGCTACCTTTCATTCATGTTCGATTTGAAGGATCTGATGGCCGATGCGGAGCGTGTTTTCAACGGTACTCCAACGCTGGAACAAATGCGCAAGTGGGTGTTTTCTCACGCTTGGGGTGATTTAGATTGGGTCGGCGATTTACCGAAGTTGACCGAGAGGGGTTCTTATTCCAGGAACATATTGGCCCTTGAGCCCATTGAGTTGGTTTTATTACACTGGTCGCCTGGCGCTGAGAGTGCGGTGCACTTGCACGAGGGTTTTTGGGGGTTTGTTGTTTGCCTTTCAGGAAGTTTGGTACATGAGGGGTACGTGAAAGAAGGCTCATCACTGCACCTTAAGGATCGTGTGGTTGCTGGTGAGTTTGGGGTGTTGGCAGAGCCCGATGGGACAATTCATCGCTTGGCGAATGGTTCAGCCGATGAGCCGCTCATGACCCTACATCTGTATGCACCGGCCTTAAAGGACTTGAAGGGACTTAAGTTGTTTGACTTGCTCCTAGGTGATGTTTACACGTTGGCGGATACTGCTCCTGCTGCCGTGTTGAATTTGGACGAAGAGCACTATGATTCCATTGAGCAGGGAGCCTTCCAATATTATCCCAACGCATGGAATGGTAGCCATCAAATTTCACCCGTCGTTCCAAAGCCAAAACCAACTGAAGTTTCCCAGCTTTTAACGCAGTATTACAAGGCACAAGCAACTGATTATGATCGCCTTGACCTAATGGACGCACGAAGGCACGCTTACACCAAGGGCATCAACGAATGCATTGCAAGTCGACTTCAGAAACTCAATCAAGTTCATGTGGTCAAAGAAGTACTAGACCTTGGCTGTGGGACGGGGAGAAGGGCGATGGAAATTAGGTCCGCAAGTGGCCTCACCTATCGGATTCATGGGGCTGATTTGAGTCCTGAAATGACAGCAATTGCTGCGAATCGTGGCCTCCAAATGCATCCTCACTTTTGGAATGACAACTCCGCTTTCAATGAATTGGATGCAGTGACTTTTCTGTACGCGTTCAGTCATCTTTCCAACCGCGAGGAACGGCTCCACGCCTTAATTAAAATTCATGATGCACTTCGACCAGGCGGGATGTTATTCGTTGATGTATTCAACAGAGAAGACCCACACGAGTGGGGCCCACAGCTAACGGAAGATTTTCATCGTTGGTGTCTGGGGGAGCAGGGCTATGAAGTAGGGGATGTTTTTTACACCCGAACCGGCACCGAACAATTGGCCTTTCTTCATTATACCAATGCAGAAGAAATGCAGTCATTGCTCAATGAGGCAGGTTTTCTTGAACTAGATTGGATGCAAATTGGTTATGCCCATCACATCGGCCAGGAGGTTGATGAAGGTGGGAGCCTTATGTTTTTCGCTACAAAGACATGAACATGGACGGAAATCTGCAAGACGCAAGGAAAGACTACGCGCAAGGAATCTTAACGAAAGAAATGCTCCCTTCGGATCCTTTTGAGCTGTTAACGTCTTGGCTCCATGACGCAGAATTAAACGATCCCGAAGAGCACAATGCCATGTGTTTGTCAACCATCGATGAGGATGGGAACCCTGACGCTCGGATGGTTTTAGCCAAAGGAATTTCAAAGGATGGCCTCACATTCTACACCAACGATCAGTCGCAAAAAGGACGGCAACTCGCACACCATGCCTTTGCAGCGTTGACATTTTACTGGCGACATTTGGAACGCCAGGTGAGGATTCGTGGGCGAGTCGTGAGGACAGCTGAATTGGAGAATGATGGATATTTTGCGAGTCGACCTCGGTCGAGTCAACTCGGAGCTTGGTCATCCAACCAGAGTTCAGCAAGTGAGGGGCCAGATGCTTTGGAAGCGCAATTGAAGGCTACTAATGAACGGTTCTCAGGAGTGGAAAACATCCCACGCCCTCCTCATTGGAGGGGCTATACCGTCCAGCTAGAGGAAGTAGAGTTTTGGCAAGGCCGGCCGAGTCGCTTGCATCACCGCTGGAAATACTCTCGGAACTCTCAGGGATGGACAATCGAAGGATTGCAACCCTAAAGGACACGCAGCAACAACCCTTTTAGGTAATTCCCTTCGGGGTGGCCTCCTGCAATGGGATGGTCACTTGGCTGCTGCAAACGCTTTAAGATTTGGACCTCCTTATTTGACCGAAGTGCAGCGCCCAATACAGCTCGTTTGAAGTGTTCTTCATCCACTGCCTGAGAACAGCTGAATGTGAACAGGAGTGTGCCCTTGCTCATGCGTGATAGGGCAGATGCATTGAGCCTTTGATACGCTTGAATTGCAGATTGCTTCGCGTGTGCGCTCTTTGCAAAGGCAGGAGGGTCTAAAACGATGACATCGAAATCTGGAAGATCTGATTTGAAATACTCCAAGGCATCTGCTTCAATGGAGTCGTGGCGATTGCCGCCGCCATTGCGCTGAACATTGCGTTCACCAACCTCAAGTGCACGAGCGGAGCTATCTAGGCTCGTGACTGACGCTGCGCCTGCTGACAAAGCACTCACTGAAAATCCTCCTGTGTAACTGAAAACATTCAGAACACGCTTTCCCATTGCGTGCTCACTAAGAAGTCGCCTGTTGTCTCTTTGGTCAAGAAAAAAACCAGTCTTCTGACCTTCAACTACATCCACCTCGTAGAGGTTTCCATTCTCTCTTGCCTCTACCAACTCAGGCAACGCGCCCCAAACAACACCGTCTTTATGCTCAATGCCATGGTGTCTAGAAAGGACTTTCGCACTTTTGTCGTAAATCGCTACGAGTCGATTTCCCAGCAATTCGACCAGGGCACCTACAATTTCCATTCGCTCGTTTAGCATGCCCATCGTATGCAATTGCATGACCAGAACTCCATCATACCAGTCCAAAATCAAACCTGGCAAACCATCTCCCTCTCCGTGCACTAAACGGCAGCAGTTGGTGGCTTCTCCTTGAATCAAATTCAGGTTTTCACGCCAATCAAGTGCACTTTTCAAACGCATCGTCCAGAAGTCTGCTGTGGGCATGCTAGAACTAAAATCAAGCATCCTTACCGCTATGGTCTGTCCCTTGGTGTAGTGTCCCCAACCACACCATTCACCTTCGGCCGTTCTCACTGCAACTCGGTCTCCTGAACGAGGCTTGCCGTGACGAGATTGAATGGCTCCGCTGAAAACCCATGGATGCCTTTTCTCAAGGCTGTATTCCTTTTTGGGCTTTAAGATGACGTATTGAGCTGGAGATTGCATTTGGAAATTTGCGTGAAATTACGCCTTGATGTCATGTGCTTAAAAAAACCTGATTGCCCAGCGTGTAAATTTCTGAATCCCTGCGCATTTGCTGCAATGTCCGAAGGCCTGCATCGTGAAGCAAAACAGGAATGCGTTGAATCAACTCAAACCCATCGATGCCATCCTCGGGAATTTGATTCCTCACCCAAGTTTCAGCATCCCAGGCTGCTTCGCGGCAAAGATCACACTGACCACATTTCATTCCACTTTGTCCAAAATACTCTTCGAGGAATGTCGACCTGCATTGGGTTTGGTTCAGGTAGGCTCTAACATGTTCCCATTTCGCTGCGACCACCTCTTTTCGTTCCCCGTAAATTGACTGAGGAATCGTCAACCTAGAATTTTGGCAACGAGGTTGCTTCCATTCAACCCACCATCCTTGCCTCTTCACTTTCCATTCACCGATCCCCATGCGATCCCAGCGCGCGAGCCAATCCATGATAGATTGAACGGGAAGATGCATCTTCTTCGCCCATTTTTCAGGGTTGAATTGAATTCCCTCTCGGGCGTTCGGGTGCCTTCTCAGGGCATCTAACAACTCCCATCCCCAACGCCGCGACACAATCCACTCTTGGTTCTGAGATGAAGTTGCTAACAAGGTCCAACTCCCCCCAGGATGATTTACGCGCTGATGAATTTTAATAAGTCCTGCTTGTTCAAGCAGGCTTCCACAGGCATCAATCGTGCTCCTTTTTCTGCCTGAATTTTCACCCCATAGATCCGGCTCAAAAGTGGTCGGATTCTCTGGCTGATCGCCCAATGCGACTGGACCTGAATTGGCTATTGCTTGATAGACTTCTGTGATTTCTTCCATGGACGGAAATCTGGATGACAACCTCGACTCTGCTAACCTAAGTTGCTCATCATCGCAGAACAGAATGCAGCTGCTTACCTGTCCATCTCGACCTGCTCGACCTGCCTCTTGCACGTAGGATTCGAGGTCCGAAGGCAAGTAAGCATGATAGACCCAGCGCACATCCGGTTTGTCTATCCCCATCCCAAATGCACTCGTGCAAACCATGACCCTCAAATCACCTCCTAACCACGCTTTTTGACGGCGAGCCTTCTCTTTGCTATCAAGACCTGCATGGTAGGCCATGGCGCTGATGCCGGATTCTTTGAGGCGATCGGCCCAACGCTCCGCACCAATGCGCGTTCCGACGTAAACCAATCCTGTGCCTTCTGTTTTTTTGACTGATTGGATCAAGTTGACTTCAGCATCACCCAATCCACACACGCCGTAATGTAGATTGGGTCTGCGCATGCTACTCCGATGAATGGCCGGTGTTTTCAACTGAAGCTGAACAGCAATGTCTTGAAGCACTTCAGGCGTCGCTGTGGCAGTGAAAGCTCCCCAAATGGCCTTCGGTTTGAGTGCGCGCAATTGCACCAATTCTCTGTACGCAGGTCGAAAATCATGGCCCCACTGAGAAATGCAATGAGCTTCGTCAATCGCTATGGTGGCAACAGGCATCCGCTCTATTCGAGCTAAAAACAACTCCGATTGAATGCGCTCAGGACTCACGTACAAAAACTGCAGGGCACCCAAAGCAGCATTTTCTAGAATTCGATCCGCGTCATTTGGATGGGATTCCGCGGTTATAGCATCGCATCGAATTCCCTTCGACCTCAGCGTTTCAACTTGATCCTTCATCAAGGCAATCAAAGGAGAAACAACGAGGCATAGCCCTCCGTGGTAGATGCCCGGAATCTGAAAGCAAATGGTCTTGCCACCTCCAGTGGGCAAGATGGCAAGCACATCTTTTCCTGCGCAGAAATCCCGCACAGGGCCCTTTTGATGCGGCCGAAAGTCATCGTATCCCCAGTGCTTGAGCAGCAATGCTTGGGGATCAAGTGATATGTCGGAGGTGTTGTCCAAAATCCGAAATTTGCGAAAAATTCAAAGCAAAGGTCATGCGCAACATCTTAGCAGGAAACTGGAAGAGCAACAAATTGATGAATGAGGCACAGGAATTCATCCGTGCATTTGAAAGTTCAATTGCTGGAATGAATGGAAGCACCGAGCTTTACATTGCTCCACCAGCTCCATACCTCGCGGCTTTGGCGCACAAAAGCACAACGCGATTGGGGTGGGCTTCTCAGCAATGCAGCGCATTTGGAATGGGAGCACATACTGGAGAGTACACCGCTCAGATGTTAAAGTCAACGGGCATCGAAGCCGTGTTGATTGGGCACTCAGAGCGAAGGGAGTCATTTGGTGAATCTGATGAAGTTGTTCAACAGAAGGTGGCTCAAGCCAACCAAGCCGGATTGAGGATCTTCTTGTGTTGTGGGGAAACGCTTGAACAACGGGAAAATGGCAATCCAGAAAAAGTCATTTTCGCACAGCTTGACTCAGCCATGCAAGGCATTGAAAACCCAAGCAACTTCGTTGTTGCATATGAGCCTATTTGGGCCATAGGAACCGGAAGAACAGCATCGGCTGAACAAGCCCAATCCATGCACAGCGCCATTCGCAGGTGGTGGGGCGACCGCTTTGGTGCCCATGCAGCGAATGAACTGCCGATACTTTATGGCGGTTCATGCAAGCCTTCGAATGCAGAAGAAATCTTCAGCCAACCGGATGTCAACGGAGGTTTGATTGGCGGTGCCAGCTTAAATGTGGACGATTTCATTGAGCTCATCCGAATTGCTGACCAGCAGGAAATTGGGTGAATAACATTTAAGAACTCTTGAGGATTGAAAGATGCAGCCGTACCGAGGGGGAATTACCTTCGGGAAATGAATGCATTTCTCAAGTTAGAACTCAAGTTGTCGCCAGCCCAACCCGCTGCTGACATCGCCATTGCTTGGTTGAGTGAGATTGGATTTGACATGTTTGAGCCAGGATCAGAAGGGCTCATTGCACATGCACCTTGGGAGGCCGTGGAGGCCGCAGAATTGGAAGACGCCATCTTCCGAATCCAGGAAATTCCAGACCTTACACATTTGGAGTCAACTCAAGAGCGAATTGAGGCAACCAACTGGAATGCTCAATGGGAATCCAGCTATGAACCCATTGACGTGGATGGAAAAGCACGCCTTCGTGCGCCATTTCATGAGCCCAAAGAGGGAGGTTTAGACCTCATCATTCAGCCTCAAATGTCATTTGGGACTGGACATCATGCAACAACGTGGCAGATGTTGCGGTACCTCTTGAATCAGGAAGTTGCGGGTAATTCCATATTGGATATGGGCTGTGGAACAGGTGCATTGGCCATTGCGGCTCACAAACTTGGAGCGAGAGAGGTCGTGGCGATTGACGTCGACCAATGGAGCTTTGACAATGCCATTGAAAACGCAGAGTTAAATGGCATTCAAATCGGGGAACGATTCCGCGTCATTCATGGTGATGCACAGGCATTGTCCGCAATGGATAAGCCCTTCGATGGCATATGTGCCAACATCAACCGCAACATCCTTTTGCAAGATTGGTCCGCTTACAATCGCGCACTGAATCCAGGTGGATGGGTGTTGATGAGTGGGTTTTATCCTAGCGATGTGGAGCGATTGACAACGGCTGCCGTTGAGCACGGTTGGACCAAGGAGCATGAATGGGAACGCGATGGGTGGGCATGTGTTCAATGGAGAAAAGCAGGGAGATGAAAGGAATTTGTTTGGCAACCTGCATCGTTTGTTTCTCGGTGACCTCATCATGGGCGCAAGTTGAGCTTAGCATTGACCAGCTGATCTCCAATTGCGAAGGATGGGCCAGTCGGCAAAACGAGGACCAGGCCAAATGGGTCAAAAAGGACTGGAAAACCTGGTTGGAGGATGGGAATTGGAGGCAAGGGCAAATCGACACCCTATCCTCCACAATTGAGTTGCTTCAAAAAAGTAGGTTTCCTTTTTTTCCAGCTGGAAGAGGCTATGCTGAGGCTACAATGATGCTCATGAATGCACAAGACACCGTGCAATGGGTAGAATGGCACGCCTTCATTCAGTTCATGGAATCGAAAAGAAGTTGGAAAAAAGCGCTTCCGCAATTTCTAGGCGTTTCAGGCCAGCTCTTTGAAGCCGGAGTCATTGTGGATGAACCCAATTTGCAATGGCGACTTGAAGGAGGTGTGCCTCGCTTCGAGTGCGATAGCATTCCATTGGTTCGATTCCTTCAAGGCGATTTGATTGGAGTAGGAAGGGGAGATCGGGTCAGTGTTGAAGGGACAGAGGGCGTTTGGGATGTCACGAAGGAGCAGTTTCATGGAGGTTCTGGTCGAGTGACTTGGGCGGGAACATCGCTGGATAGCATCACTCATTATGCAGAGTTTGATTCTTTTGAGTTGCGCCTGGATGGAAACACATTGAAAGTCGAGGATGCTCGATTTCATAGCGGTTTCGTGGCAGATGTTCTCTTGGGCCGTTTAACTGCAAAGCTGCAATCGCATCGGTCACCCGAAGATAAATCTTACCCGAAATTCGAGACCTATGAGAACATCTTAGAGATCAACAACATCTCGCCTGGGGTACATTACGCTGGGGGAATCACCATCAATGGTTCCAACCTGCAAGGCACGGGTGTTCCTGGCCAACCATCTGTGCTTCGCGTCATTCACCAAGACACGCTGCTTTTCAAGGTATCCGCTTTGACCTTCCTTTTCACCAGCCGGGGCATATCATCTGACCACAGTTCTGCTTCGATGTTTTATCAAGGGGACAGCATACATCATCCTGATTGTCAATTCCGTTTAGATGATGAAACGGGGCGATTGAGTCTAAATCGAAGTGATGAAGGGTTGAGCAGGCAACCGTTTGTTGATTCATATCACGCAATGAATTTGGATGTAGAATCCTTGCAATGGGAAAGAGGAAAGACAACTGTGGAAATGGGAGGCATACCCGGTGCCGTGAATCG
>DAISXU010000018.1:0-26241 GCA_036825655.1 Flavobacteriales bacterium
AGCCTTTGCCGACCTCGATAACGACGGCGACCTGGACCTACTGGTTGGGGATGAGTTGGGCCTTCTTCACCGGTTTGACAACATGGCTGGACCAGGAAATTGGCCCGAATATGTCCTCAATGAGTTGGCCATTCATGATGCCGATGGCAACACCATCGACGTGGGGCAGTTTGCCACCCCTCAGTTCATGGACCTCCAAAATGATGGGGCATTGGAACTTGTCGTCGGTCACAAAAACGGCACCCTCAAGGTGTTTACCGCTTGCGAAGGAAGTTGGTGCCCTGAGGGAGACTGGGCAGGCATTCAAGTTGACAATCAATTTGGAATCGAAGGGTACAGCATCCCCGCACTTTATTCGGATGGGGCCGATGTGCATGTGTTTGCGGGCAATGAAACGGGAACAGTGCAGTATTTTGGCATCGTAGACCCAGAAGATTGGACAGCAAACCTTCCATTGCTGGTCAATGAAGTTGGTGGATACCAACCCGGTCTCAAAGCGGCACCAGCGCTTGCCGACCTCAACAGCGACGGCTTACCGGAGCTCGCCATAGGGATTCAAAACGGTGGAGTAAGGTTCTATGCGAGTGGACCAATGGGGGCCGATTATGTGCACGATCAAATGGAGTCCTTCGCTTTGTTCCCCAATCCTGGTTCCGCTGCTAGCCGCACTCATTTGAGGAAACTCTCTGGGACGGGCGATGCCGGAACATTGGAAATTTTCAGTGCCGTAGGAGAGCTCATTTGGTCAGAATTCATGCCTTCCAATTGGACGAGTAAAATGCTGATACAGGGAAAGCCTGGGCTTTACTTGGTCCGATTTACTCCTGAAACAAAAACGGGCACTGCAAGCGCAGCACCCGTTTCCTTCCGCTGGATCATCCAGCAGCAATGAATTTACGCTTCTGCGGCGTTCATGCGATCCAATACCTGTGCAACTGAACGCACGGCTTCCTCGCTGTTCGCCAACAGGGCCTTCTCTTCTTCGTTGAGGTCGAGCACGATGATTTCTTCCACTCCATTCTTGCCCAGTTTAACGGGAGCTCCAATGTACAAGTCGTTGATGCCATATTCACCTGTCAACCAAACACATGCTGGGAAAATGCGCTTTTGATCGCGCACGATGGCTTCTACCATTTGAGCGGCAGCAGCACCAGGCGCATACCAGGCTGAAGTTCCAAGAAGGTTCACGATTTCGCCACCTCCTTTCTGCGTGCGCTCAATGATGGCATCCAAGTCTTCCTTGCCAATCAATTCAGTCACGGGAATGCCACCAACGGTGGTGTAACGAGGAAGTGGAACCATGGTATCGCCATGCCCACCCATCAAAACAGCTTGAATGTCCTTAGGGCTCACGTCCAACGCCTCCGCCAAGAACGCGCGGTACCTCGCCGTATCTAGGATGCCCGCCATTCCTACAACGCGCTTAGAATCAATGCCTGCAGAGAGGTAAGCGCAATACGTCATGACGTCCAAAGGATTCGATACCACCACGATGATTGCCTCTGGGCTGTGCGCCATGATTTGCTCGGTAACGCTGCGGACAATGCCCGCATTGGTAGCGATCAAATCATCACGGCTCATACCGGGTTTGCGAGGCAATCCACTGGTGATCACCACCACATCCGAACCAGCGGTGCGCGCATAGTCGTTGGTAACACCGACTGTGCGGGTATCATACAAGTTAATTGGAGCGGTTTCCCAAATGTCCAATGCCTTGCCTTCGGCAAAACCATCTTTGATGTCTAACAAAACAACTTCGTTGGCGACCTCTCGGGTAGCCAAGACATTGGCACACGTGGCACCCACGTTTCCAGCGCCTACAACGGTAACTTTCATGGAGTGGATTTAGAATGAACAAAAAATGCGCTGCAAAACTACAACAAGCCTGACCGACAGCCCTCGCATGCACCCCGCTCTTGTGCATAAAAAAGGACAATTCTTCGTTCTAGAATGGAATTGAGCACGCCACCCAAAGTGGACTTCCCTTAATTTCGTTCCATGCGACTCTTCACTGCACGTTTCCGTC
Source organism: Flavobacteriales bacterium (assembly GCA_036825655.1). GTDB lineage: Bacteria > Bacteroidota > Bacteroidia > Flavobacteriales_D > Sanyastnellaceae > JALQTD01. The sequence continues at coordinate 2,027 of DAISXU010000018.1, forward strand.
CAATTGTCCTCAACTGTTGTTTGATTGTTTTGTCAACGGGTGCTGCAATGGCCCAGCCAGCCTCCAATCCCAACTTGCCCGACGGCGAAATGGGGTTGGATTATAACGCCTTCGACAGCAACGAGGAACGCCATGGCCCTTGGATTCGAGTTTGGCCCAATGGCAAGCTCTATTACGAAGGCCAATTTAACCACGGAAGGCCGCAAGGCTCATTCACGTTCTACTTCGAAACAGGAGAAGTCATGTCGCGGATTGAGCATGAGGATGACCCGCGTTACATGATCGCTACGCACTACCGACAAGATGGGAACGTGAGTGGTTCTGGAGGCTATTTCACAACGGAAGAATTGGATGAAGCAGGCGAGCCAATCCGAGTGAAAGACAAGCACTGGAAGTATTTCGATGTGCGTGGAACCCTGCGCATTGAGGAACATTGGTCCAATGGCGTGCTGCAAGGAGAGTACGCGGCTTACGATGAAAATGGCCGTGTTGTGGAGCGAGGCTTCTACGAAAACGGCGAAAAAAGTGGGCCTTGGAGCATTTTTAATGAGCGCGGTAAAATTCTAAATCGGGTGGAATTCCAGGCGGGGCTTCACCATGGAGAATTCCAAATGAATGATGACCTCGGCCGCAACCTCATCATCGGTCGCCACGCCCATGGTCAGGCAATTGGGGCTTGGGTGCATTACAATTCAGACCGCACCGTGCATGTAGTAAGGAAGTATGAAAATGGCGAATTGGTGATGGAGCGCTATGAGAATGGCCTGCAAGAACAATTCTTCAAGGACGAACGACCTGAATTGCAAATGAATTGGGAAAATGGCAAGCGCCATGGGGCCTTCAAGGAATGGCATGACAACGGGCATTGGATCGTCGTGGACCAGATCGACCCCTCCACTGGTGAAACCGAAAGCCGCCTCGAAATACAAGGGCAATCCGTGGCAAGGGAGGGCACGTATTTCGAAGGTGAATTGCACGGCACAGTCATCACTTACTCTCCAGAGGGTCGTTTGTTGACGAGGGAGTCGTACGACCATGGAAACCTGGTCGAATGAAGCCGGGAAAGAGGCTCCTTTTGGCGCTCCTTTTGGGCTCGCATGTTGGCGCCGCGTGCCAAACAGCCCCCTTGAGGTATTGGGTTCAATTCACTGGCAAGATCGAGGCGCCGAATTATTCCTTCAACCTCGAAGAGCCGATTGAGTTTTTGTCCCCGCGATCCATTGAAAGAAGGGCGCGCCAAGGCATAGCATTCGATGAAACCGACCTTCCCGTCGCATCCTCGTACATCGAGGCGGTGAATGATCTGCCCGGAATTCAAGTAGTTCTTTCCAGCAAATGGATGAATGCTGTCACCATCCGATGCGCGGATTCCACGGTCACCTTGGACGCCATCGAGGCACTTCCCTTTGTGTCCGAAATCCGATCTGTCAGTGCCTGGAAAGGAGATGGCAGGCCCGTCGAGGCCATCACCCAGCGAGCAGAACAAGCTTCTCCTTCAAACTACGGTGCGGGATGGACTGCTTTGAATCAACTCAACGGCCAAGCACTTCACGGCCTGGGCTACCGAGGAGCAGGGAAGTGGATCGCTGTTCTGGATGCGGGATTTGACGCCGCCGACAGGCTTCCTGTATTTGAAAAAGCCTTCAACGAAGGCAGGATCCTGCTGGGAATCGACGCTATGCAGTCGCAAGCAGGCTTGTTTGCGCATCATCGGCATGGTACGAGCGTGTTGGGCACGATGGCTGCCTGGTGGCCTGATAGCCTGATTGGCACGGCGCCTGACGCTACCTACGTGCTTTACCGCACGGAAGATGCCTACAGTGAATACTTGGTAGAGGAGGATTATTGGATCCGGGCAGCGGAGCACGCGGACAGCTTAGGGGTTGACTTGATGAACACCAGTTTGGGGTATTCTCTATTCGACGACACCAGCATGAACCACACCTGGGACGATTTGGATGGCTCAACCACCCACATTGCACGTGGCATGAGTGCTGCTGCAAGCAAGGGCATTCTATGTGTCACAAGTGCGGGAAACAGCGGAAACAACGCATGGCACCGCATCACAACCCCGGCAGACGCACACGGCATTTTGGCTGTTGGCGCAGTCAATTCATCCGGCAACCACGCCTCCTTCAGCGGATTTGGGCCGAGTGCAGATGGTCGAATAAAGCCCGAAGTGATGGCCTTGGGATTGGGTGCCGCTTATCCCACGCACGATACATTGGTTAAGACGGGAAACGGCACTTCCTTCGCCTCCCCTATTTTGTGTGGAATGGCGGCTTGTCTTTGGGAGTCGGTTCCTGACGCGACCGCTGAGGACATTCGCTGGGCCATCATCGCATCAGCGCATTTGAACGCCATGCCCAACGACAGCATGGGCTATGGAATTCCCGATTTTGGCTTGGCCAAAGCTCTGCTTGCACCTGCCCCACATGCAAGTCAGGGCTCCATGCTCGTGTTCCCCAACCCCGCTGCGAATCGCATTCGCATTGAAATACCGAATGGGGTTGATGGCCAGGCCACGTTTAACGCATACGATTTGAAGGGCTGCATCTGTGATTCACAGTCAATTCCAATGTGGGAAGGTGACGCAGGTGCGACCGGATGGATCGATTTACAATTGGCCCAAGGCACATATGTGATTGAAGTGGTCACTTCCGATGGCTCTGCACTCCGTGAAGTCCTCCTGATTGAACGGCGTTAATAGCCGTACTTCTCTTTCCACAACCGCTTCAGTTCTTGACGCAATTGAAGTTCGCGCGCTGTATCTCCCGGCTCAAACAACCGCGTTCCCGAAATGGAGTCAGGAAGCAATTCTTGACCACTAAAGCTCCCCGAAACATCATGATCATAGGCGTACTGTGCACCATACCCCAATTCCTGCATGAGTTTGTTGGGGGCGTTTCGCAGCGCCATCGGCACCGGCAAGTCCCCTGTTTGCCGAACCAATTGCTGAGCAGCACCGATGGCTTTGTACGAAGCGTTGCTTTTTGCACTCGTTGCGAGGTAGATGGCGCACTGGCTTAAGACAATCCTGCCTTCGGGCATCCCGATGCGTTCGAGGGCTTCAAAGGTGGTCGTGGCCATCACGAGAGCCGTGGGATTGGCCAAACCGATGTCTTCCGCTGCAGCAATAATCATCCTGCGCGCTATGAACTTGGCATCCTCTCCCCCTTCAATCATTCGAGCCAAATAGTAAACAGCAGCATTGGGATCACTGCCTCTGATGCTTTTGATGAATGCCGAAATGATGTCATAGTGCGCCTCACCCGTCTTGTCGTATTGAATCGGATTCGCTTGAATAACGGCATCCACAGCTTCATTGGTTACCAATGCCGGATTCGACGTCAACCCGCCCACTACCAATTCCAAAACATTCAATAAGCGGCGGCCATCCCCGCTGGAGGCACGCAGCAGCGCTTCCCATTCCTCCACCTGGGCACCTCGCGCAAGGAGCCACTCGTCATGAAGGAGCGCTCTACGCACCAAAGCTTTCAAGGAATCCGCATCAAATGGCTTGAGGACATAGACTTGGCAGCGACTGCGCAATGCCGAAATCACTTCAAACGACGGGTTTTCCGTGGTGGCACCGATCAAGGTGACGAGGCCCTTCTCAACAGCACCGAGCAAACTATCTTGTTGCGACTTCGAGAATCGATGAATTTCATCGATGAACAAAATGGCACGGCCAGCAAACAAACCCGCTCGTTCCACACTTTGGATGACTTCCCTCACCTCCTTGACGCCACTGTTGATTGCGCTCAATTGATGAAAAGGACGGCCTGACTGTTCTGCGAGCATCCTCGCCAAGGTCGTCTTCCCGACTCCCGGCGGCCCCCATAAAATCATCGAAGGCAAGCTTCCTTGCTTCAATGCTCTGCGCAACAGGGCCTCCTCACCAACCAAATGACCTTGGCCTACATAATCCTCAAAAGAACGCGGCCGCATGCGCTCAGCCAAGGGAGTCGATTGAATGGCATGCGGATTCATAGGACCAAAGGATTCAATTTCACATCTTCAGGTCGTCGGTGTTTCCAACGCTTGTGCGTCCACAGCCAATGCGCTGGCTCCGCCTTGATGTTGGTTTCGAGCAGCTGAATGCAGCGACTAATGATGGCTCCTTCAGGCAATTCCTGAGGAGCTTCAACCACTACCTCATACCTGCACGCGTAATGTCCACGGCTCAACTTGGTGATGTGCCCAAAAACCACAGGCATGTCATGCTTTCGAGCAAATTGCTCCATTCCCCAATACCAAGCAGTTTCCTGATGCAAGAAGGTCGTCCACCAGGATTTTCGGGGATCTGCAGGGCTTTGATCAAACCCAAACACCACAGCTTGTTTCGGCTCCGCACCTGAGGCAAGGTGCAACTCGGCCCATTCCTTCGCTTGGATGGTAGGAATCATGTGCAAACCGAAACGCTGCCTCGATTCCCGCATAACGCCATCCATGTAGGGGTTGGAAAGACGTTTGTAAATCGCTGTCAATTGATGGGAAATCGGGCGGGCAGCAGTGACTGCGTAAAGCTCCCAATTGTTTTGGTGACCACCCGCAATGACAACGTGCTTTCCCTGTTCGTAGAACGCATCGAGGACCTCTGTGCCTTCGAATGTCATCCGAGGCGTTAGCTGGCTTTCCCGAACGCTAAAATGCTTAATTACCTCGACAATTAAATCACAAAAATGGCGCCCAAATTTTGTTTCAATTTGCTTTATTTCAAGTTCACTATATTCTGGAAATGAACGAATTAAGTTACCTTGAATGACATCTTTTCTATACTTCAAAACCTTCATCAGCACAAAGGACAGCGCACTGGAAATGACGTACAGAAACCCATAAGGCAAATGGCTCAATGGCCTCAGAAAAAACAGGTAGATCCACTTCATTTTTCGGGATGGTATGGCGCACCTGTTGAATGAATCGTCAATCCATCCACAGCAGGAAACACTCCGGGTGGCAATTGCGCTTCGATGGCAGAAGTCAATCCCATTTGGTGTGAAAAATGAGTCAGATAGGAAACGCGAGCGCCAACCCTATCTATGACCTCCAATGCCTCCTCCAAGTTGAAATGACTCACGTGCTTCTCGTGCCGAAGCGCATTGATGATGAGCGTGTCTACGCCTTTCAAACGTTCCCAAGCCAGCGGTTCCAATTCGTTTGCGTCTGTGATGTAGGCCAGCCCCCCAACGCGGTACCCCAGCACAGGCATTTTTCCGTGCAGCACAGGCAATGGCCACCAGGTCACATCCCCCATGGCGAATGGAGCTGTGTCAATGCTGTGCAATTCGATGCGCGGAATCCCCGGATAGGGATCTTGCTGAAAAATGTAATGGAACTCCCTTCGAAGCGCCTGCTCAACGCGCTCCGTAGCGTAGACAGGCATCACGCGCTTTTGAATGAAGTTGTAGGCCCTGACGTCGTCTAAGCCTGCCACATGATCCTTGTGCTCGTGGGTGAAGATGACTCCATCCAAATCCACCACCTTTCCTCGCAACATCTGTTGCCTGAAATCAGGTCCAGCATCAATCGAAACCGTACGTCCCGCCGCACGAAGGATTGCTGAAGTGCGCAACCGCTGGTCGCGCTCATCATCCGATGCGCACACGGAACACGTGCAACCTATGACCGGCACTCCTTGGGAGGTTCCCGTACCGGTGAATGTGAGCTCCACTCGCATGTGACGAAGGTAAGACCGGCGTGAGGAAAATTTGAACTGAAACCACTTACCTTTATCAGCGAGTTTGGATGTTGAAACCTTGAATCTTCGCGCCTTGGACCCCAATCGCGTTATCCTTTCGGCCAAACAAAAGGCCCTTCGAATTAACCTGAATCAGGACTTGTACGGCACCTTTGCCGAAATAGGTGCAGGACAGGAGGTTGTTCGCCATTTTTTCAGAGCTGGCGGGGCATCTGGCACCATTGCCAAAGCCATTTCCGCATACGACAAGGACTTTTCGGACGCCATTTATGGGAAAGAAGACAAGGGCAGGTATGTGTGCGAAGCGCGCTTGGTGAAAATGCTTCAGCACGAATACCGGCTGATGACCACGCGCCTCAACCGGAAAGATCATCCCTCCAAACATTTTTTTGCATTCGCCAATACGGTCGCAACAATCAATTACCACAAGACCATTCAAGGTCATGGATGGTTTGGGATTAAATTTCAAACGGCCCCCGAGCGAGAACCGAGCGAAGTGATTCTGCATGCCAGGCTTCATGAGCAAGACGCCCTTCTTCAGCAACAAACGGTGGGAATACTTGGAGTGAATTTGATTTATGGCTCCTTGTTCCTGCACAAGCGGCCCAAAGACCTGCTGCAGTCGCTTTACGATGAACTTGAGCGCGATCAAGTCGAAATCGACATGATCCAGATGAATGGCCCTGACTTTGAAGGTGTAGACAATCGTTTGCTCAGCCTTCAGTTGGTGAAAAACGGAATGACAGATGCCGTCATATTCAGCCCTGACGGTCGGAATTTGCAGGCGGCCGATGTGTTGTACAAGAAGAACATTTTGGCCATTCGCGGTTCTTTCCGTCCGGTGACCAAGGTGAACATTGACATGATCGCCAAAGGCCTGAGGAAATTCAAGCAAGAAAGCAAAGTCGATCCCGAATCGCTCCAAGTGCTCTTCGAAATCACGCTGAACAATTTATCCTCTGAAGGTGACATCGATGAGCAAGATTTTCTGGACCGGGCGGACGTGCTCTGCAGCATAGGCCAAACCGTGCTGATCTCCAATTACCAGAAGTATTACAAACTCATCGAATTTTTCTCCCGGTACACGAAGAAGCGCATGGGCCTCATCCTTGGCGCAGGATCTTTAGTAGAGGTATTCAACGAGAAATACTATCGCGACTTGAATGGAGGCATCTTGGAATCGTTTGGCATTCTGTTCTCCCGCGATTTGAAAATCTACCTTTATCCTTGGAAAGATGAACAATCAGGGGATTTGTGGACGACTACAACCACGCCGATTCATCCGCGATTGAAGCCCTTGTACGAGTATTTGCTCTTCAACAAACGCATCGCCGACATCGAAGATTACGACCCTGAGATTCTCGACATATTCAGTCGATCTGCCTTGCAACGCATTCGCAAAGGTGAAGAAGGCTGGGAAGCTATGGTGCCCGATTTTGTCGATGACATCATAAAGGACAAATGCCTCTTTGGTTACTGCGGAACGAGCCCTTCCGAACCGCTTGATCACGACAAGATTGCCGCGGCTGCAGCTCGAGCGATTGACCACGGAGATCAGAACTGAGTGAGTCCATTTTAGCTTTCAATGCACACCATTTGTCAATCCGATCGGACCAGGGCTTTCTCGCACGTCTTCACATCAATCCAAAACGCAACGGACAGATTGTCCGTCGTGCTGGTATTCATTCATTGCACCAACTTGTTCAGAAGACGAAACCAACTCCCTGCTCCCCGCTCCGCTACCGTACTGTGTAGAACTCCAAAAGTAGGCGTGGGTCAGCGCATATTGATATCCTCCGGCTCCGGTGCGTTTGCCTCCCGGCAAGGCAGAAAAACCTGAGGCGTTGGTCCCGTCCCAGCCGGGATTGTCCGAAGAGGAAGATTTCATTTTGTCACCTTGGAGTAAAAGCGAAGGATGAGGATCATCGGGACCTGACAAGATATTGGTTAACTCCGTGAACTCGCCGTCGCTCGGCACATGCCAACCGCTTGGACACAGTCCACGCGCATCGTTTACAGCGAACCAATTGTACAAGCGACCATAGGAGTTCAAGTTGGCCGAGGTGCTATCGTAATGGGTTTGCGCGCCGGATGCAGTTGCTGCCCACTCAGCCGCAGTCAATTCAGCAGAAATCAAGTCCCCATTCGCGTAGGTATCCGACCGAAGGTTTTCGGCAAACCAACACTGTTCGCCGATTTCAACGAGATCGTAATCGTAACCGCCGTAGGTAACCGAAGTCAACCCCGTGCAAGGCGCGGCCGGCGTCGTAAACGATAAGGTATCCCCAAATGACGTCGCCCCAGAATTCGAAGCAAATGCAACGAAATAATAAGTCGTTGATTCACTAAGCATCGAAATCGCCTGCTGTAAAGAAGATGCCGAGCCAGAAAATCCCAGTGAATCCGAAGCCGTCAAGTCAGCATTTGTTCCCCATTTGAACCCGTAATTGACAATGGCTGCCCCCCCATCGGATGAAACCTGACCATTCAAGACCCTTTCATGCCAGGTCCATTGGCCGATCGCCATTGAGGTTGCAACAGTCGGCGCATAAATACAGGCTACGTTGTTCGGATCATCGTAGTTGAGGGCTGTCATATCGGAGCAATTATCCCCCGAATCGCAGAACACATCCCCATCGGTATCGGTTCCATCGTCGTAAATATCAAACGTGCCGTTGAGGCAATCGTCGCAGCCATCACCATCCCAGTCCAAGCAAACATTGGGATTCATGTCATCCGAATCACTCAGCGATCCACCTCCGACGGCGAGCACACCGTCACCGTCCTTGTCCGGATCTCCCGAATCGCATAGCCCGTCACCATCCGTATCCGTTCCATCATTGAATGGGTCGTACGCGCCACTTGCACAATCATCGCAGGTATCACCATCGAAATCTCCGCAGATGTATGCGTTCATGGGGGCGCTATCGGAGGCATCCAAAATGCCGTCGTTGTCGTCGTCATCGTCGCCACTGTCGCAGATTCCATCGCCATCGTTGTCGGCGAGTTCAGAAGCAGAGCAGTCATCGCAGGTGTCCTCATCCAAATCCCGACACACTTCATCGTCGGAATCATCCTCATCCAAATTGTTCGCCACTCCATCCCCATCGATGTCATCATCACCGCTGTCGCAAATTCCATCTGAATCCAGGTCTGCACCATCAGCATTGGGGTCATAAGTTCCGGAAATGCAATCATCGCACCCATCACCATCGGAATCTCCACAAACAATGGGATTCAGGGGAGCGCTATCCAAGCCATTGGCCTTGCCATCATTGTCTTGATCAGCATCTCCAGAATCGCATAAACCATCCCCATCGGTGTCGGTGCCGTCGTTGCTAGGGTCAAAAGTTCCAGAACTGCAATCATCGCATCCATCCGCATCGGTATCAGCGCATGCATTCGCATTCAAAGGCTGTGAATCTTCTCCATTCAATCGCCCATCGTTATCGATATCCGGGTCGCTCGCGTCGCATAGCCCATCTCCATCCGTGTCCAGACCATCGTTGTTGGGATCGTACGTGCCGGAATTGCAGTCATCGCAAGAATCTCCATCATGGCTTCCGCATTGTGAGGCATCCTCTGGATAAGTGTCCAAGCTGTTCTCGAGTCCATCGCCGTCCGCATCGTTGTCTGAGGAATCACAAAGCCCATCCCCATCTACGTCGATGCCATCATTGGCAGGGTCATAGCTGCCACTCGAACAATCGTCACATCCGTCCCCGTCAAAATCTCCGCAAATGAACCGGTTGGTCGGATTCAAATCATTGCCATCAATCACTCCGTCATCATCATCGTCGGTTTCTCCAAAGTCGCAAATCCCATCACCATCTGCATCTGGACCATCGTTGGCCAAGTCGTATGAACCACTGGCACAGTCGTTGCAACCATCGTTGTCGTTGTCCGAACAATAGTTGAACACATCTGGCTGAACGTAAGGCACGACCAAGTTCCGCTCCAAATCTTGACTCAAGCCTTGAGGGGTATCTGAAATGCACCCGGACTCATCGGAAATGGTGAAGGCCCCGTAAGTAGCCGGACGCAGCGATGAACGCTGGCTGTTATCCAATTGGACCGTAACTGTTTCATGCCCCACTGAAGTTGTACTCGAAGCGTAGAGCGGTGGCGTGCCACCTACCGCATCAAATTGAAGAACTGCTGTAGTACTCCTTGGAGAAGATCCAGACTTCATCACGAACACATCGTTCACCGCAAACGTTGATGCTGACTTGATCGTTGAATCTGGTACAAAAGCCTGTTCTAAGGCAGAAGTTTTGACGGCAGAAAGGCCTTCAATGGTCCACTCGGCGCTCAAATACGCATCATCGGTGGTGGAAACCGTCCACACCTCATTGAATCCGATGACTTTATTCCCATAATCGTTCACTGCACTTACGCCAATGTCTTCGGCCAAATTGAATCCAGGAATGGTCAATCCAGGGAACCCATACTCACACAAGGTGCATTCGTAAGAGTTTTGAAAACACGTCAGCGCTGTGACGCAATCCTCACACTGCGATGAGGACTGTCCACCTGCCGTAGGTGTGCAAATTTCACACCCGCCAAAAACTCCAAAACAGGGGTCAAAGCATCCACCGATTTGCGTGCAAACACCCGGGAAATAACATGGGGACGTGCAAATTGTGTTCCCAATAGGCGCCATCACTGAGGCAGCACAATTGGCCACACTTTCAAAAAACTCTCCTACAGAACCGGCGCAAGGAAAATCAAAAGTGAAGCTGGGAATGATGGGAATGGGATTCATGCCCACATTGAATTGAAGGGCCTCCAACTCAAGATCCATCGTATACACATCCTGTGCATCATTCTTCATGTTATCCTCCTCCACCATGTAGAATTCAGGAACAAATGCCAGTTCGTAGTCGTCGCACGTCGTTTGGATTTCAAATTGCCCTTCCAATGGCATGTCCACGGTATTGGACACTTGCCAGGGATCATTTGAAGTGTATCGCCACTCAACTGGCTCTGGGAACATCAGGCGCACACGGACAGTTGGAGTGAATGTAACATCCATTTCATTTTCCACATTGAAATGGGTCTCGAAATCCAGCACATCGTATTCAAACCAAATGTTCCAATTGTCCATGCTGAACGTTTGCCCGCCGAAAGCAGAACTGATGTTGTTGATGGTTTGTAAAATACCTACTCGGCCAACAGCATCACGGAAAGGCGTCCAGAATAAGCTGTTGTGCGTGTTCATTACATCCAAGTACCCAAACTTCTCACAAGAATTTGCTTGGGGATCCGATAGGCCTGCCAGCTCCTTGAGGCAGTTTGTTTGATAGATCCCCTTGATCATCGTGTGCAAGCTGTGATTCAACTGCATGTGTGGATGATCCAACGTACTCGTTTGGGCCTGCAGCACCCCTGTGGCCAAATTGGTCACATGTTGGGTCAATTCATTCCGAGGGCGCTTCAATGTAGCACCGAAGCCCAGAGGCAACCACACCTCCATGGCGTCGCCCGTTGTGTACCAATCTCCAAACTTGCAAAAAGTGTCCAATTGATCCGCTGCGAGGCAGTACGCCGTGGCACCGCTCAGCCAACACAAATTGGACTCGCCCGTGTAACTCGTCGATCCGATTTGCTGGGTGTAATCGTAAATCCCGCCGGAACAAGCTGAATTGGCGGGGTCTAGATACAATCCCCAACCACCAATCTTGCTGGAACCGGTCGTCAAAATGTCCCAAGTTCCACTTTCATCGAAATTGTACAATGAAATGTCCTCTTGACCCGACCCGAAGGGACCTGTGTACAGAGTGAAATCACCTTGGCCATGCACACGGCCGTACATGAAAAGGGTTTTTTCTACATCAGGGGCACTTGGATTCAATTGGGGATTCGATGTGAAAGTCGAATCCAAACGCACCGTCGCAATGCGGCCGCGATTGTAATCATCCACCGTGATGTCAACTTTCAGTGGCATCTGGATATCAAACCAGCCCGTGTCCAACTCATGGCGCATGCCCAAGGTGTAGTCGAAACCTGCCGCTAAGTCTAAGTCATAACCAATTGGGTGATTCAGAATGGAAACATCAGGACCGCCAATGGCCGACAAATCGATTGAAAAGTTGGGATTCCATGTCCACTCAAAAACTGGACTGATGTTTAAAGAATTCGCGATGTCATCCAACGATACATCCACATCAAGGCTAATGTAATCTGAAGTTGTAACGATTGGATCATCTGCCGTTTGATTGAACATGGGCACTTCGTTCGCACGCATAACAAACTCGTACGATTGGGTCTGACCGAAAAGCATGGAAGACCAACCAACGGCCAGTGCAACCAAGCATATTGAATTGAATTTGTTCATGGCTTAGTTGATTACAGCGTGATTCATGGCATCGAGTACTTCTTGCTCCAAATCAGCAGCGTCTTCGGCAGGATAATGAACGATGACCCCGATCATGTGATGTCGAGGGGTTCCATCCTCGTTGGCATCGTTTGGATCCAGGACGTAATACTCCTCTCGCTTCCACATGATCTCATCGCTTACGTAGTCGTAGCGCATGTGCATCACTTCGTAACCGTTTGCAGTGACTTCCCAATTCCGCGACAAGGGCTTCAATCCTTCTCGCTTTTCGGAACGCACATGAAACGTCTCACTTGTCCAATCATCCACGAAATGATGGAGGTTCTCGTAAATCCAAGGAATTGAATCTGTGTCATATTCCGTCTGCACATAGCTGACGTTTCTCCAGATGTCGACGTAACCGTTGAGATCTTCCGAAGCATAGAAGTAGGGAGACAACGGAATTCGCAGTGGCAGAGAACGCTCCAACTCAACGGCACTTTCATGTGTATGAAATTCTGGAATCTTCCCTCGATCTTCCCTCGGATTCGTAAGTGATGTTGACCCTTGAGCCTTTCTGAGATGGGCACCTGACTGCCTGGTTTGAGCCAGAACAGACGAGGTGCACCACATCACTATGAAAAGGACAATTAAAGGGCCGGTGAACCTGATATTTGATTGATTCATCATCACATTATTGATTTTGAGCGATTTAAGATAGCATTATAATATGTGATATCCTAATCATTAGCCGCAAAATGGATATCATCGCCAAATAATCAACTCACAATGCACTCCATCAAACAGCTTTATATCAATGCATTACGCCCCGGCATACCGCTTCATGTATAGCCACGAAAAAGCCCCGTCCATATGGACGGGGCTTTCGATTCGGATGAAGCTTCCTCTTAAGCTTCGATGGCTTCTTCAGCTGCAGGTTCAATCGACTGAACCTTGTTGTCCAAGAAAACACGAGTACCTGTTCCAGCTGGAATCAAGTGACCTACAATGACATTCTCTTTCAGGCCATTCAACTGATCTTGTTTCGCACTTACTGCTGCTTCATTCAACACTTTTGTCGTCTCCTGGAACGACGCAGCAGAAATGAAGGACTTGGTCTGCAATGACGCACGCGTGATTCCTTGAAGCAATGGACTTGCAGTCGCAGTGCGCGCATCATGAAACTCCACTAACTTTTGATCACGACGCTTAAGCGAACTGTTGATGTCGCGCATCTTCCGAGCGCTAACCAAGCTCCCTTCACGCAATTCGCTATCACCGGGGTCGGTAACAAAGACCAATCCAAACATGCGATCGTTCTCCCGCATGAAGTCAGCCTTTTCGACTAACTGCTTCTCCAAGAATCGGGTATTGCCTGCGTCATCAATGATGACCTTCTTCATCATTTGGCGAACGATGACTTCGAAGTGCTTGTCATTGATCTTCACACCTTGCAAGCGGTAGACGTCCTGGATTTCGTTGACGATGTACTCTTGGACCGCAGTTGGGCCCATGATGTTCAAAATGTCAATCGGGGTGATGGCACCATCTGACAACGGCATTCCGGCCCGGATGAAATCCCCTTCTTGCACGAGAATGTGCTTGGACAAAGGAACCAAGTATTTCTTCGGGTCTCCCATGCGAGGAGTCACAATGATCTCCCGGTTACCCCGCTTGATCTTGCCGTAGCTCACGATACCATCCACCTCCGACACAACAGCCGGATTCGACGGGTTACGCGCTTCGAACAATTCGGTTACACGAGGTAGACCTCCCGTAATGTCACCTGATTTACCTGCTACACGTGGAATCTTACAAAGGATATCTCCCACCTTCGCTTGGTCTCCCTCCTTCACAGAAAGGTGGGCACCCACTGGCAAAGAATAAGTCTTTAGAAGATCTCCCTTCTTGTTAACGATCAAGATTGCCGGGTTTTTCTTCTTATCCTTCGTTTCGGTGATGACAATCTCTCGGAAACCAGTCTGCTCATCGAGCTCTTCGCGGTAGGTCATGCCTTCCTCGATGTGCTCGAACTTGATGGCTCCTGCCTCCTCGTTCACGATGACGTTGTTGTAAGGATCCCAAGTGCAAATTGATTCGTTCTTGGAAATTTTGTCTCCTGTGAACTTCTTCAGTGAAGAACCATAGGGAAGAATTGTGGTTGACAAGACGATCTCGGTCTTCGGATCAACCACCTTGAATTCAGCTGAACGAGAAACAACGATTGTTTCTTTTTCACCCTCTTGGTTTACACGATGTACAGAACGCAAATCATCAATTTCAACGACTCCGTCGTATTTCACGGTCACCTCATTCTCATCTGAGATTTTAGATGCCGTACCCCCTACGTGGAACGTACGAAGAGTCAGCTGCGTTCCTGGCTCACCGATGGACTGGGCAGCGATTACTCCAACTGCTTCGCCTACCTGCACCGTGCGGGCATTGGCCAAGTTCTTTCCGTAGCACTTGATGCAAACTCCAACTTTAGATTCGCAGGTCAGTACCGAACGAACCTCCAATTCATCGATGCCGGCGGCCTCGATGGCTTGAGCTGCAAAAGGAGAAATTTCCACGCCTTCTGCATTGAGAACCTCTCCGGTTTCTGGGTGCAGCACATCGGCCAAAGGCACACGACCTTCTATGCGGTCGCCAATGCCCTCCACGATTTCATCATTTCTGCGCAATGGAGTCGCAATCACACCACGGAGGGTCAAACAATCCTCCTCCGTGACGATCACGTCTTGAGCTACATCGACCAAACGACGTGTCAAATAACCGGCGTCAGCCGTCTTCAATGCCGTATCCGCCAAACCTTTCCGCGCACCGTGCGTAGAAATGAAATACTCCAAGATGGACAGTCCCTCTTTAAAGTTGGATAGGATTGGATTCTCAATGATATCCTGGCCTCCAGTTGCGGATGACTTTTGCGGCTTGGCCATCAAACCACGCATGCCCGAAAGCTGTCGAATCTGCTCCTTGGAACCACGAGCCCCAGAGTGCATCATCATGTAGATCGAGTTGAAACCTTGCTTATCCGTTTCAATGCGGTCCATCAAGATGTTCGTCAAGCGGGAATTCGTGTGCGTCCAAATGTCAATGATTTGGTTATAACGCTCGTTGTTGGTGATGAGACCCATGTTGTAGTTCTCCATTACCTCAGCCACTTGCGCGTTGGCTTGAGCAACCAACTGATCCTTCTCTGGTGGAATGATTACGTCATTCAAGTTGAATGACAGACCACCTTTGAAGGCCATGTAGAATCCCAAATTCTTGATGTCATCCAAAAACTGCGCTGCACGTGGCACGTTGGTGCAATTCAATACATGCGAGATGATTCCACGCAAGGACTTCTTGGTCAACAATTCATTGATGTAGCCAGCTTCAGCAGGCACATACTCATTGAAGAGAACTCGTCCACAAGTTGTTTCAATCAAGCTCACACTTCCATCGCCCGCTGTCCAGCGGACTTTTATGGCCGCGTGCAAGTCCAGTTTGCCTTCTTGGTATGCGATTTTCACTTCCTCCGGAGAGTAGCACACCATGCCTTCTCCTTTTACAGGAACTTCCGGCGTGGACATCCGAGTTTTGGTGATGTAGTACAAACCAAGTACCATGTCCTGTGATGGAACGGCAATCGGAGCACCGTTGGCTGGATTGAGGATGTTGTGCGAAGCCAACATCAAGAGTTGCGCCTCCAAAATCGCAGCACTGCCCAAGGGCAAGTGAACCGCCATTTGGTCTCCGTCAAAGTCAGCATTGAATGCCGTACAAGCAAGCGGGTGCAACTGAATCGCCTTGCCTTCGATGAGTTTAGGCTGGAAAGCCTGGATACCCAATCGGTGAAGGGTCGGTGCACGGTTGAGGAGGACAGGGTGTCCCTTCATCACGTTTTCCAGAATATCCCAAACCACTGGGTCTTTCGAGTCAACAATCTTCTTGGCCGACTTCACCGTCTTCACAATGCCACGCTCAATCATCTTACGGATGATGAATGGCTTGTAAAGCTCCGCCGCCATGTTCTTTGGCAAACCACATTCGTGGAGCTTTAGATCAGGCCCAACGACGATAACCGAACGCGCTGAATAGTCCACACGCTTACCGAGCAGATTCTGACGGAATCGGCCTTGCTTTCCTTTCAGACTGTCCGACAAGGACTTCAAAGGACGGTTGCTTTCCGTCTTCACTGCAGAAGACTTGCGGCTGTTGTCAAACAAGCTATCCACAGCTTCCTGCAACATCCTCTTCTCATTACGAAGGATAACCTCTGGGGCCTTGATTTCAACCAAACGCTTCAACCTGTTGTTGCGAATGATGACCCTGCGGTACAAGTCGTTCAAGTCAGACGTAGCAAATCGACCACCGTCCAATGGCACCAAAGGACGCAATTCTGGCGGAATCACCGGAACGACCTTCACAATCATCCATTCTGGGCGGTTTTCGATGCGCTTGTTCGCATCATTGAACGCCTCTACCACCTGCAACCTCTTCAGTGCTTCAGTTTTACGCTGCTGGGAAGTCTCTTCTTCCGCCTTCATGCGCAAGGTGTCTGACAATTCCTCGAGGTCCAAGTTTTGGAGCAAATCGTACAACGCTTCAGCCCCCATCTTCGCGATGAATTTGTTGGGGTCTGTCTCGTCGAGGTACTGGTTTTCTTTTGGAAGGGTATCCAAGATGTCGAGGTACTCCTCTTCCGTCAAGAACTCATTGACCTCCAAATCTGCCCCTTCCGCATTCTTTGCGATTCCTGCTTGGATCACAACATAGCGCTCGTAGTAGATGATTTGATCCAATTTCTTGGAAGGAAGGCCCAAGAGGTAACCGATTTTGTTCGGCAAGCTCTTGAAGTACCAAATGTGCGCTACAGGAACAACCAACTGGATGTGTCCCATGCGCTCACGGCGCACTTTCTTCTCCGTCACTTCGACACCACAACGGTCGCAGATGATGCCTTTGTATCGGATTCTCTTGTACTTGCCGCAGTGGCATTCAAAGTCCTTTACAGGACCAAAAATGCGTTCGCAGAACAAACCATCGCGCTCCGGCTTATAGGTCCGGTAGTTGATGGTTTCTGGTTTCAGCACCTCACCACGCGAGTCCTTGAGAATGCTCTCAGGAGAAGCAAGTGACAGGGTGATGGTATTGAAGTCGCTCGAAAGCTGCTGGGGTTGCTTTTGTTGAAACATGGAAATGCTATGCTGCTATGAGGATCAATCAAATGTTACGGTCAAGCCCAAACCACGGAGTTCGTGCAACAAGACGTTGAACGACTCTGGAATTCCAGGTGTAGGCATTGGATCACCTTTGACGATGGCTTCGTACGCACGGGCGCGGCCCATCACGTCATCAGACTTCACCGTCAAAATCTCCTGCAAAATGTTGGCTGCGCCAAATGCTTCGAGCGCCCAAACCTCCATCTCACCAAAACGCTGACCACCGAACTGGGCTTTACCGCCAAGAGGTTGTTGCGTGATGAGCGAGTATGGTCCGATGGAACGCGCGTGCATCTTATCGTCGACCATGTGGCTCAGTTTGATCATGTAGATCACCCCTACCGTTGCCGGTTGGTCGAAGCGCTCACCTGTGCCTCCGTCGTAGAGGTAAGTCACACCGCATTCGGGGACTCCCGCTTCGTTGGTGATGTCGGTGATTTGCTCAAGGGTAGCCCCATCAAAAATTGGAGTGGCGTAAGTGCGTCCCAATTTCTGGCCCGCCCAACCCAGAACAGTTTCGTAAATCTGTCCTAGATTCATTCGAGAAGGTACACCAAGCGGATTCAAAACAATGTCCACTGGCGTTCCATCCTCAAGGAAAGGCATGTCTTCTGCACGAACGATTTTGGCAACAATTCCTTTATTACCGTGGCGGCCAGCCATCTTATCACCCACTTTCAGCTTGCGCTTTTTGGCGACATAGACTTTGGCCAACTTGATGATGCCGCTTGGCAATTCATCTCCTACGGTTACCTGGAATTTCTTGCGCTTGTATGCTCCGAGCAAGTCGTTGTATTTCAAGTGGAAGTTGTGGACCAAACGACGAACCAAAGCATTGGTTTCATCATCCCGTACCCAGCCATCGCTGTTGATGGTCAAGTAGTCCAAACTGCTCAAAATGCGTTGGGTGAACTTCACCCCCTTCTTCACTTGCTCCTCTTTGTAGTAGTTGTTGACCCCTTGAGAAACCTTGCTTCCAACCAGTTTCATCAACTTTTCAACGAGGATTTTCTTCAACTCCGCTGCTTCTACATCGAACTCCTTGTCGATCGTTTCCAAAATGGCTTTGTCCGCCGCTTTGGACTTGCGATCCTTAATGGCACGAGAGAAAAGTTTTTTCTCGATGACAACGCCTTGGCCCGAAGGTGGCATTTTCAAAGAAGCATCTTTCACATCTCCCGCTTTGTCACCAAAGATGGCACGCAACAGTTTTTCCTCAGGGCTTGGGTCAGATTCACCTTTCGGTGTGATTTTTCCAATGAGGATGTCACCTTCCTTCACTTCTGCGCCAATGCGAATCAAGCCATGCTCATCGAGGTCCTTTGTAGCCTCTTCAGATACGTTGGGGATGTCGCTGGTCAATTCCTCGACACCTCGCTTGGTGTCACGAACTTCCAATACGTACTCATCGATGTGGAGTGACGTAAAGACATCCTCCCGAACAACACGCTCTGAAATCACAATGGCATCCTCAAAGTTGAATCCCTTCCAAGGCATGAAGGCAACCTTCATGTTCTGACCGAGCGCCAACTCACCGTTATCGGTGCTGTATCCCTCTACCAAAATTTGTCCGCCTGTCACCTTGGAGCCTTTGCTCACCAACGGGCGCAAGTTGGCACACGTACCTTGGTTCGTGCGCATGAACTTGGTGATGGGATAGATAACGGTATCGTCTTCGAATGAAACCAAGCGGTCTGCTTCGTTCGTATCGTATTGAATGTGGATGGTATCGGAGTCGACATATGTAACGACTCCATCTCCTTCTGCACGCAGCAAAACCCGCGAATCTTCAGCCACCCCCTTCTCAATTCCTGTACCAACAATTGGGGCGTCAGGGCGCATGAGAGGAACCGCTTGACGCATCATGTTAGATCCCATCAAAGCGCGGTTGGCATCGTCATGCTCCAAGAATGGAATCAAGGAGGCTGCAATGGAAGCGATTTGGTTAGGAGCGACGTCCATGTAGTTCAACTGGTCCGGCGACACCTGTGGGAAATCACCTTCCATACGTGCCTTTACAATCGGATTCTGGAATACTCCATCCTTTGAAACAGGCGCGTTCGCCTGGGCAATCAAATGCGTATCCTCCTCCTCTGCACTGAGGTAGATGACATCACCTGGCTTCGTAGACACTTTGCCCTGCTCTACTTTGCGGTAAGGCGTCTCGATGAATCCCAAGCGATTCACTTTCGCGTAGACACACAAAGAACTGATCAATCCAATGTTAGGTCCCTCAGGGGTCTCAATGGTACAAAGTCGCCCATAGTGTGTGTAGTGAACGTCGCGCACCTCAAAACCAGCACGTTCCCTCGAAAGACCACCTGGCCCGAGAGCCGAAATCCGGCGTTTGTGAGTCACCTCGCTCAATGGATTCGTCTGGTCCATGAACTGAGACAGCTGGTTCGTGCCGAAGAAGCTGTTGATCACAGAACTCAGCGTCTTGGCATTGATCAAATCCGTTGGTGTGAACACCTCGTTGTCACGCACGTTCATGCGCTCACGAATGGTACGCGCCATCCGTGCTAAGCCAACACCGAATTGGTTGTACAGCTGCTCCCCTACAGTACGAATTCTCCGATTTGAAAGGTGATCGATGTCATCCACGTCCGCATTTGAATTCACCAAATCCAAGAGGTACTTGATGATTTTCAGAATGTCCGCAGTGGTCAACGTTCTGTTTTGAACATCATCCTCAATTCCAAGTTTCCGGTTGATCCGGAATCGACCTACTTCACCCAAATCGTATCGTTGCTCTGAGAAGAACAACTTGTCAATCACGCCACGGGCCGTTTCCAAATCGGGTGGCTCAGCGTTACGAAGTTGCTTGTAGATGTATTCAACAGCATCCTTCTCTGAGTTCGAACTGTCTTTTTGGAGGGTGTTGTAAATGATGGCGTAATCCGCTTGGTTGATGTCCTCCTTGTGAAGGATTATCGACTTCGCACCAGACTCCAAAATCATCTCAACATGGTCCTTCTCCAACTCCGTTTCACGATCAAGGATGACCTCGTTGCGTTCGATGCTCACCACCTCACCCGTATCCTCATCCACGAAGTCTTCCACCCAGGTGCGCAAGACACGCGCAGCAAGCCGACGTCCAATGACGCGCTTAAGCCCTGCTTTGCTCACCTTCACCTCATCAGCAAGGTCAAAAATATCTAAAATATCACGGTCGGTCTCGTAACCGATAGCGCGCAATAACGTTGTGACGGGAAGCTTTTTCTTCCGATCAATGTATGCGTACATCACGCTGTTGATGTCAGTCGCAAACTCAATCCAAGACCCTTTGAAAGGGATGATTCGTGCGCTGTACAATTTCGTGCCATTCGCGTGACGGCTCTGGCCAAAGAACACACCAGGAGAGCGGTGCAATTGATTCACAATCACCCGTTCTGCTCCGTTTACCACGAACGAACCTTGTGGGGTCATGTAGGGAATGGTTCCCAAATACACATCCTGAACGATGGTCTCGAAGTCCTCGTGCTCGGGGTCCGTGCAATACAGCTTCAATTTGGCCTTCAGGGGCACGCTGTACGTCAAACCACGTTCGATGCACTCTTGAATGCTGTAACGCGGTGGATCTACGAAGTAATCGAGGAATTCCAGTACAAACTGGTTTCTCGTGTCAGAAATGGGGAAATTCTCGCTGAATACTTTAAACAATCCCTCCTTCTCGCGATTTTCGGGATTGGTTTCCAGTTGGAAAAACTCTTGGAACGACCGAAGTTGGATGTCCAAGAAATCTGGACGATCGACAGGAAGTTCGACGGAAGTGAAGCTGAAACGCTCCGGTTTTGGGGTTTTCACCAAGGTCATGGTGCAATGCAATCAAGGGTGAGAACAGACGGCGATGGTGTGCAGGTTCGAACAAGGCAAAAGAGGCCCAGGCGGGGACCTGCTCCCCACCTGGACCTTAAAAAGGGCTCAGGAGTTGTGCTTACTTAAGCTCAACTTCTGCTCCGGCTTCTTCGAGTTGAGTCTTCAAGGCTTCAGCCTCGTCCTTCGCTACACCTTCCTTGATAGGAGCTGGTGCACCGTCGACGATTTCCTTTGCCTCTTTCAACCCGAGACCGGTCAATTCCTTCACAGCCTTAACGACAGCGAGTTTAGCGCTACCTGCAGACTTAAGGATTACATCGAATTCGCTCTTTTCTTCAACAGCGCCGGCGTCTCCGCCCGCACCGCCTGCAGCAACTGCGACAGCAGCAGCAGCTGGCTCGATGCCATATTCATCCTTCAAAATAGCAGCCAGTTCGTTGACCTCTTTTACGGTCAGGTTAACCAGCGATTCGGCCATTGCTTTCAAATCAGCCATAGTTCGTGTTTTTGAGTTGTTCGTTTAATTGAATGATTGCGATTAAGCACCCCGCTCTTCGAGGGCCTTAACCAAACCAGAAATCGTATGACCACCGGATTGAAGCGCGCCAAGGACGTTCTTCGCAGGTGATTGCAACAATGCAATCACGTCTGCAATGACTTCCTCCTTCGACTTGATAGCCGAGAGTGCTTCAATTTGATGATCACCGACATAGCAGGATGCTTCTACGTAAGCTGCTTTCAGGATCGGCAATTTTCCTTTTTTCCGGATCTCCTTGATCACCTTTGCAGGGAGGTTACCCACCTCTGCTGTCATCAAGACTGTTTGACCCTTCAAGGAGTCATAGATTTCGCTGAAGTCTTTGTCTTCAACGTTCTCCATGGCTTTACGGAGCAGTGTGTTTTTAACAACACGCACCGTGATGCCCTTGCTATAGCATTCACGTCGGAAACTCGTCGTTTGAGACGAATTCATTCCGGACGCATCAGCCAAGTATACTACTTCACGCTCTGCCAAAACCTGGGAGAGCTCGTCGATCAAGACATTTTTATCTGCTCGAGTCATGTTTCCTCAGTTTAGGCAATCAAGCGATTGCAGTTTTTAAATCCACCCGAATACCAGGTCCCATAGTCGAGTTCAGTGAGATACTCATTACATAGGTTCCTTTCGCAGCAGCCGGCTTCATGCGCACCAAAGTAGAAATCAATTCATGTGCATTTTCTTCCAGCATCTTGGCCTCAAAAGAGGCTTTTCCTACAGATGCATGGACGATGCCATACTTGTCTACTTTGAAGTCAATCTTTCCAGACTTTACTTCGTTCACAGCCTTGCCCACATCCATGGTCACCGTTCCCGATTTGGGATTTGGCATGAGTCCACGTGGTCCGAGAATTCGGCCCAACGCACCTACTTTGCCCATGACTTGGGGTGTGGTGATGATAACATCCACGTCGGTCCAACCCCCCTTGATCTTCGTCACGTACTCGTCGAGTCCCACGAAATCAGCTCCGGCGTCCTTTGCCTCCTGCTCTTTGTCAGGATTGCACAACACCAAGACACGTACATCTTTTCCCGTTCCGTGAGGAAGGGAAACTACGCCACGTACCATTTGATTCGCTTTACGCGGGTCTACGCCGAGGCGCACAGCCAGATCCACAGAAGAGTCGAACTTCGTGCGCGAAAACTCCTTCACGAGGGAAGCTGCTTCCGCCAGCGAATACGCCTTATCGGCGTCGAACTTCTCGGCGATGGCCTTTTGGTTCTTAGTTAATCGTCCCATTTTGCGCGTTTTCTGACGTTAGAAGGGTCGTTCACCTTCGACAACGATGCCCATTGAACGTGCTGTCCCTGCCACCATCCGCATTGCGGCTTCGGTAGAGAAACAGTTCAAATCAGCCATCTTGTCTTCTGCAATCGCACGTACAACATCCCAACCTACTCTCGCAACCTTCTTCCGGTTCGACTCACTTGATCCGCCTTTGATCTTGGCGGCTTCCATGAGTTGAACAGCGGCAGGAGCTGTGCGAATGACAAAATCAAAAGATTTGTCATTGTAGACTGTGATGATCACTGGGCATACTTTACCCGCTTTATCCTGAGTTCGAGCATTGAATTGCTTACAAAACTCCATGATATTCACCCCTTTCGCACCGAGAGCCGGTCCGACAGGAGGTGAAGGGTTAGCAGCACCACCGCGTATTTGCAGTTTGATGAGTCCAGCTACTTCTTTAGCCATTATTCATGTATATATTGAACAGTCCTCGACACGCGCAAAGGGAAGCATTAAAGGGACATTGCGACCGTCCAGGCTGTCTGTTCCAAATTATTCTTTTTCAACTTGGAGATAGCCCAATTCCACTGGCGTCTTTCGCCCGAAGATTTTGACCATCACCTTTAACTTTTTCTTATCCTCGTTTACCTCTTCGATGTTACCCGTGAAACCATTGAAAGGACCATCGGTCACTTTCACTGCCTCACCGACCTTGAAAGGAATGCTGATTTCCTCTTCAGCATCTTCCAACTCGTCGATTACACCTAAGATTCGATTCATTTCATTCTGGCGAACCGGCAACGGTTCTCCGCGCTTTTCCGCACCCAGGAATCCAATGACCCCCGTTACGTTGCGAATCAAGTGAGGAACTTCACCAACCAAGGATGCTTCGATGTAGACGTAGCCTGGAAACATGTTTGTTTCCTTGCTCACCTTCTTACCGTTTCGAATCTGAAACACCTTTTGAACAGGAATCAAGATTTGACCCACGTAATGCTGAAGTCCTTCAGCGGCAATCACGGCCTCAATGGTGTCACGAATCTTCTTCTCTTGACCACTGATGGCGCGAACAACGTACCACTTCTTTTCGATATCACTCATGGTAGAAGACACGAATCAGAACAGCTCGTAAATCAAACCAACTACTCCTTTCCACACGCTATTCCCATCATTGACACCAAACACCCAATCCATGACGAAAACCATGGCAGCGATAATCAATGAAGCAACGAACACCAACACGGATGATCCTTGCAACTCCTTCCAAGTAGGCCAAGTCACTTTCGTAACCATCTCCTCGTAAGAGTCTTTAAAGTACTGTGTGATTTGTGACATGTCGAAACTGTTTTTTGCACGGGCGGCAGGACTCGAACCTGCAACCAATGGTTTTGGAGACCACT
>DAISXU010000019.1:0-25935 GCA_036825655.1 Flavobacteriales bacterium
TAAACGCTTCAAAGACAAATGATCGCACGATGGTGGCGACCACAATGGCCCACAAGATGCTTTCACTCCATTCCCTCAGGGCGGACTTTTTCTTCTTTGACCAATCACGAGCACCTACGTAAGCGTCATCGCTTTTGGCCAAATCCAGAAGTCCCCACCAGGGCAATGCCCCCATTTTCCATTGCTCGGCAGTGGAACGGCGTCCGAAAACAATGCCCAATTCGACCTGAAGGATGGCAATCATCAGGATGTTAATGCCGGGAACAAGAAGGGGGAAAATCCAGTACCAAGGCCTTCCAATGAGCCTGAGCATGGCAATCCAATGGAGCCCAGGGATGAAGCCGTGCCAAGCCGTCATTTCTGCACGTTTTAGCAACTTTGGCACAATGATCAGTTGCTCAATCAACAACAATGCGAGAAGAAACCAAGGAATCAATGGCAGCATGAGAATTCGTTCAATGGGGTCAAAAATGAGGCATTTTCACCAACGGGCATGGTATGGAAGGTGGGATTGAGCAATTTTTGACAAATCCCACCGCATGGCCAATCCCCAATAGGCGTTGCCTGACGGCGTTGTGTTAACGTTGAAGGCGGCTTTTAGGTTGTCCGAAACATCAAATTCCATCAAGTGCGCGTCGACGTTCGCATCGAGGATGGACAGGGCGTGAATTCCCAACAAGGCCAATGCGCTCACATCGCGCTGACGCCGGTAGAACAATGCGCGGTCATTCAATTCCAGTGCGCTAAACCCCGTTTCATTCAAGGTTGAAGGGTCATCATCATTTTCGCGAATCAGTGCGTCTCGGTAAAAACGGAACTCGTCCGAGTTGAATTGAATGGCCGAAGCGGTCCACCAAACAGCGCCCCAAACAACCGGGGCCTTCCAATACTTTTTATTCAGTATTTGGCCAGCACCAGGTACAAGCGCCCCAGCGACGGTGGTCCGATGGATGCGGAGGTTCCTCTCTGCTGTGTATTCTTCAAGCGAGTCACTTTGGGCCTGAATTGCAGCGGCAAACAGCACGAAACCAGCCAAAATCACCAGACACTTCACAAGTTCATGGACTTCAGGATCTCCTCCAGTTCACCGGCGTTTCGATAAGTGAGTTCGATTTTACCCGCCCCATTGCCCTTGGACTTCAATTCCGCGTTGCGTCCAAATTTGTCCTTCAATTCTGCTAGCACGTTTTGCTCATCAAAACTCATAACAACTCGCGGAGAAGGCCGTTGGGTGGTGCCCCCAGGGCCTGCAGCAGCCAGTGCTTCCGCCTTCCTCACGGAGAGTCCTTGATCCAAGATTCGGTCGAACACAACTTTCTGCCACTTGGCGTCTGCAATGGCCACAAGTGCGCGCGCATGGCCCATTGAAATTTGCTTTGTCGAGACTGCAATTTGCATATCTCCTGGCAGGTTCAGCAGCCGAATGTAATTCGAGATGGTTGAGCGCTCCTTTCCAATCCGTGCGCCCAGCTGGTCATGGGTGAGGTTGCACTCCCGGATGAGGCGATCCAATGAAATCGCGACTTCAATGGCATGCAAATCTTCCCTTTGAATGTTTTCGACCAAAGCCATTTCGAGCAATGTTTGGTCGTCTGCTTCTCGAATGTAGGCAGGAACAGATTCGAGCCCTGCGAGCTGAGAGGCCCTAAACCGCCGTTCACCAGAGATGATTTGGTACCGATTCGCGCGGATTTTGTGAACGGTAATCGGTTGAATGATGCCCAATTCTGAAATGCTCTTCGCCAAAGCCTGCAAACTGATTTCATCAAATTCTCTGCGCGGCTGGTCTGGGTTCGCTTCGATGTTGGGTATGGGAATCAACGCGATGCTTCCCGCCATGTTCCCTACAAATTCCGGGGGGGCTGATTCCGATGGCTTGGATTGAAAGTTGGAACGCGTCGTGGACGGTGAATTGGATTGATTCAACAATGCGCCTAGGCCCTTCCCAAGTGCTTCTTTCTTCGCCATGCTCAGCTGTTGGGAGATTGGTATTGCTTTTGTGTTGCGTCCATTTGGGTCAACTTGTTCCGCTGGAGCAATTCACGGGCGAGGTTCAAATAATTGACAGATCCTTTGCTGGAAGCGTCATGCATGATGATGCTCTCGCCATAGCTGGGAGCTTCTCCCAGTCGTGTGTTCCGGTGGATGATGGTTTTCAATACCAAATCATGGAAGTGTGTGCGCACTTCATCCACCACTTGATTGGCCAGCCGCAGCCGGGTGTCGTACATGGTCAACAAGATGCCCTCGATGTTCAGGCGAGGATTGATTTGGTCTTGAACAATCTTGATGGTGTTCAAGAGCTTACCCAATCCTTCCAAGGCAAAGTACTCGCATTGCACAGGAATCATGACCGAATCGGCGGCCGCGAGTGCATTGACCGTGATCAACCCCAAACTCGGCGAGCAATCCACAATGATGAAGTCATAATCATCCACCACGGCAGCCAGTGACTTCGCCAATTGGTGCTCACGCTCTTCCAAAGAAATCAGCTCAATTTCGGCTCCAACGAGGTCGATGTGAGCTGGAAGCAAATCCAAATTCGGGGTCTGTGTCGCGACAATCAATGAACGTGCTTCAGCTTCACCAATGAGCGCTTCATAGGTTCCGCCGGCTACGGTAGCTGGATCCAGTCCGACACCACTTGTGGCGTTGGCTTGTGGGTCAGCATCGACCAGCAAGGTCTTGAATTCCAATACCCCCAGGCATGCACTCAGGTTGATGGCTGTGGTCGTCTTTCCGACGCCGCCTTTTTGATTCGCTATGGCGATTATTTTTCCCATGTCAGTTGATGCCCACCGATGTCAAACGGAAATTCGTTCTCCAAATTCGGGGAAAATGAGGTGTTTGCCGACTTCTGCGAAAGATGCAACCGCTCGGCGTTTACGGTCATCACTCAAGGTGATGGGAGGGAAGGTGTCTAAATGGATGCCCACCATGAGGTCACACTGGATCATTTGAGCTGCAATCAAAGCATCTTCGGGCCCCATGGTGAAGCAGTCTCCAACAGGGAGCAATGCCACATCTGGTTTCCAATGACGACCGATGAGTTCCATGTCCATGTGCAGGGCCGTGTCCCCTGCATGGTAAAGCCGCTTGCCATTTGATTCAATGATGAAACCGCCTGGATTTCCTCCAGGGCTTCCGTCAGGCAACGTGGAAGAGTGCACGGCATTCACCATCCGGACGGATCCATAGGGGCGCTGAATTACGCCGCCGTGATTCATGTGTATGACCTGATGAGCTCCTTGGTTAGATAGCCATTGCGCTACTTCAAAATTGGCAATGGAGGTCACCCCGTCACGCTTGGATATGAGGGGGGCATCCGCCACATGGTCTTCGTGGCCATGGGTGATGAGCAAATCGTCTACCTCCAAGTCGGCCACACCCCATCCCGCCTTTTGCGCGGCAGGGTTTGGTGTCAAGAATGGATCAATAGCAACTCGGTTTTCACCAAGTTGAATGAGCACGCCAGCATGTCCGATGAATGTGAGTTCCATGGCAGAAGCTTCCTCCAAAGATAGGGGGCTCGCCTTCCGGTTCGGAGACGAGTTTTCAACCATGTCAACGAAATTTCTTCAGAGGTCCTCGAAAGAAACGTCGTCGCCTTCAGGCGCTGCCGATGCTTTTTCGTCGTCGCTTGATTCGGAAGACGAAGCAGCACGTTCCGCAATGGGATCGCGGTAATTGCCGCTGTCCATGAGCTCGGCAATTTTGTCTACAGCTTCTACGAATCCCTCTTCAAATTTTTCGAAATCTTCTCGGTACAAGAAAATCTTGTGCTTTGAGAACCCTTCTCCTTCGCCACGCCGCTTGCTTTCCGTAATGGTGAGGTAGAGGTCCTTGCCACGTGTTTCTTTCACGTCAAAAAAGTACGTCCGCTTGCCAGCGGGCACCCTTACTGAATAGACCTCGTCGTTGTTGTTGTAATCACTCATCTTTCATTCGCTTCCTTGCGAAGATAGAACTTCCGCTGAGACTCACAAATTATCCTTAACGAATCAAGTGAATGAGCCCTGCTCGCTCAGTTGGCATGCGCAGTTGATCTTCATACCAAACACGGAACTGGTAGAGGCCATCGGGCGCATAGTGATCTCCGTCCCTGATTTGACCTAACCAAGGGGTGCCGACGTCCAATGTCTCCCAAATCTTCTCACCCCACCGGTTGTAAACCTCACAGCGGTAATCCGTTACCCCTAAAGCGGACGGGATCCAAACGTCATTCATGCCATCGTTGTTGGGGCTGAATGAATTGGGCGCGTAAAAGACCGTTCCATTCACCGCCACTTGACCGGATGCAGTGGATGTACAACCTGCCGGATTCACAACCGTCTGTGTCACCGTGAAGAGCCCACCTTCGCTGTAGGTATAGGTGCCATTGCAGGAACTTGCGCTGCCTCCGTCACCAAAAAAGTAAAAACACTCAACGTCATCGTTGGCGATCGAATTGAAGGAAACGATAGGGGTCAATATGTCGACCACGTTGGGCTCCAGCTCGAATCCAGCTTGAGGTGGTGAATAAATGTCTACGTAAGATGGGATTTGGAAAATCAACTCTTGGGCACAATAGCCTCCTGTGGACATTTCTAAGGTAACAGGGAAATTGCCTGCTACTTCGTAAACGTGTGATGGGTTGGGGGCAGGGGAAGTGCCGCCATCGCCAAAATGCCAGAGGTAGGTGGTGGCCGTCTCTGTGGTCGATAAATTCGTGAAATTGACCAAGTGAGGGGGGCATCCAGACAAAGGGCCTCCTTGAAAGTTGATGGTGGGGTCTTCGATGACCCAAACCGTTTCCGTGTGTTCGACATCGCACCCATTTGCAGAAGCCGTTACCGTGATGTCGAAAGTCCCTGGTTCGGCATAGGTCAAATTGGTTACAACACCTCCCGCAATGTTCACGGATGAAGTGGGCCCTCCGAAATCCCAAGCATACGTCGTTTCGGGAATGTTCGAAGCAATGACTGACATCGTGTAATTGTTGGACGAAAAGCAATCGGGAGCCAGGGGAGGAAAGGTCGGGTCAATTAGCGGGAAGATTTCTACCGTGGCCCAAGCCGTATCAGGACAGGTAAAGGCAGCTGAAGCGATCAACTCCACCTCGTAAATACCATCCGACGGGAAGGTAAAGGTTGGCGTGTTGGACGAGCTGACATCCCCCGCGTTGCCGGTTCCAAAATCCCATGCATACGAATCGGCGTTGGTCGAGTTGTTTTCAAAGTCGAAGGTGAACCCTTGGCAAAAGGAAGATTGGTCTTCAATGGAGGCGAAAGGATCGGGAGGTGCATTCCACGTGAATTCCGTGCTGGCTTCACATCCGAAATGTGCCGCAGTCAACAGGACATCAAACGTCGGCGCATTGTCAAAGGAAATCCACTGAGGAGAAGGAATGTTGGCATTGCTTGGGCTGCCATTTTCAAAACTCCAGTTGAGTGAAGTAGCTCCGTTGAATTCACCTTCAGCATCAAAAGCGAAGTACGAAGTATTCTCAGAGCACATG
This sequence comes from Flavobacteriales bacterium, assembly GCA_036825655.1. Classification (GTDB taxonomy): domain Bacteria; phylum Bacteroidota; class Bacteroidia; order Flavobacteriales_D; family Sanyastnellaceae; genus JALQTD01. The sequence continues at coordinate 5,498 of DAISXU010000019.1, forward strand.
TAGTCAGATAGAACAATCGTAGGCTGAATGGGCTCGTATACATAGAACACTTGGGTCGAAGTGTCGGCGCAAGGCCAGCCCGGATTCGCAACCAACATGATTTCGTAAATTCCAGTGTCTGGGAATGTGTAGGTCGGTTCGAAATCCGTACTTACATCAGTTGCAATTCCATCAACGCCAAAATTCCATTCATAGAATTGTCCATTGACGCTGTTGTTTTCAAACGTCATGGTTTCACCGATGCACAATTGATCTGAGGTTTGAGATTGCACGGAAGAAATGATGTTTGGATCGCAATTCACCACGTTGAATTGGAAGTCCCTCATGACCGTGCTGAGCAACTCGCCATCTCGGTATTCACTCACGCATACGCCGATGACAAACAGGCCCACTTGTGTCGGAGTGCCAGTGATTTGGCCGGTGATGGGGTCAATTTCAAAATTGGGGTTGTCCGTGATGGGGTCAATCGCTGAGTAACCCGCATTGTAGGGGATATCCGTGAAGGTGAAAGCCGGCTGTGGAGTGGGGGATGGGTCAAATGCCGTGCCTCCATTGATGGGAGTGCACAAGGAATAAGCCAAGCTATCGCCGTCTGAATCTGTTGCGCTGTGATCCATGAAAAAGGCGAAATTCCGGCATATCGCAGCAGGGGGGAAATTGGAGAATTGGGGGCTTGAGTTAGGCTCCGCATTGGTCGTGTTGGGTGGAATCTGGGTGGTCAAAGTGATTCCTATTTCGTCCGATTGGGCGACGTTGATGATGCCCGCGTTCCTACAACAACGTTGAAATACTAAGTCATAGCCTACCGCACTTGGGGGCAACGTCTGAACAGTGGTGTATTCGAGTCGCTGCATGCAGAGTTCTTCAGGCAACACTCCACAGGGGTTTTCGAGCACTGTTGGAACGGGATTCGTAGAAGATTGAGTGAGCGGAATGTCAATCAATAAGGTAGTCCCCGACCCCTCAAAAACCCCCAAAACAATGCTCTCATCCAGGTTGGCGCCGCTGAGGTTGTTCGGCGGATTGCAGTCGCGGTAAAAGATTACCGTAATTTCATATTGATTGTTTCCCAGGTGCGTGTAAAAGATTTCGCCTCCAAGTGCATGTCCAGCGAATGCATCGCTCGCTAGCACGATGAGCCCTGCGAATGCGAGCAAACCCCCAACCAAAAGGGATTTTATTCTTGCCATCTTCTCTTCAATCACCGAGCCTTTCATTGAATCAACCTAAGTACGTTTCCAACCACGAATGTGTTGGTGGTATGCAAGCAAAACAACAGAACGTCGACTAAGGTTGCAAGATGACGTAACTTCGAACCGTGGAAGAACAAGCGAAGCGTATGCGGTTTGTGGAGATGGAGCTCCATCCCGACATTGAAGATGCCCTACTCGACATGGGGTTTGATGAGGCAACCCCGATCCAAACATTGGCCATTCCGCCAGCTATACAGGGAAAAGACCTCATGGGCATTGCCCAAACAGGAACGGGCAAAACGGCTGCGTTTTTGTTGCCCGTCATGGATCGAATCATGGACCTGCCAGAAAACGGCAAAGTCAAGGCACTCATAGTCGTCCCCACGAGGGAATTGGCCACCCAAATTGACCAGGCCGTTGAGGGCTTTGCCTATTACGCTAAGATCACGAGCCTCGCCATTTATGGTGGAGGGACTGGGCATGAATTTACCCGGGAGAAAAAAGCCCTCACAAAGGGAGCGGACATCATCATTGCCACACCCGGTAGGCTGTTGAGTCACCTGAACTTAGGGTATGTCGATCTCTCTGAGCTCCAGACCTTGATCTTGGACGAAGCGGACCGAATGCTGGACATGGGGTTCTTCGGTGACATCATGCGCATCGCAGATCATTGCCAGAAGGATAGGCAGACGCTGTTATTCAGCGCCACCATGCCAGAACGCATCAAAGACCTTTCGGGGTCGTTGTTAAAAGATCCAGTTCATGTGCAGTTGGCCTTGTCCAAGCCTGCTGAGAAAATCAAGCAGGGGGCCTATGTGGTTTTCGATCATCAGAAAGATGAGGTGCTCGTTGAGCTGTTAAGGGAAAGGAAAGTCAAAAGTGGCATCGTCTTTACTTCAAGGAAGCGCACGGTTTCGCAAATCACCCGTGTCCTGAAAAAGGCGGGGATTGCTTGTGACCGCATTTCTTCTGATTTGGAACAGAGCGAGCGCGAAAGGGTGATGCTCGGATTTCGTCAGCGGAAAATTCCAATCCTCGTTGCGACCGATGTGGTAAGTCGCGGCATTGACATCGACAACATCGAGCTGGTGGTGAATTACGATGTTCCACCAAATGAGGAGGATTATGTTCACCGAATTGGCAGAACAGCCCGAGCTGACCGCGACGGCGAAGGCATCACCTTGGTTTCACCTGAAGACCAACACCGATTTAAGAAAATTGAGAAACTCATTGAAAAAGAGGTCCCGAAGTTGCCCATCCCCGAACGACTCGGTCCTGGGCCGGAATACACGGGCCGTTCTTCGGGGGTGGGCGCAGCAACGATCGCCGTGGCGGTTCTGGTAATCAGCGCCAAGGTGGCGGAGGGAACAACAAACGACATGGTGGAAGCGGCAGGAATCAAGGCAGTTCCAAGCCTCGATCTGGCGACAAGCCTGCTCCCTCTGGAGGTCAACCCGCTCGCCGAAAAATGCGTCGCCGACACGACGATCCTTCATGAGCCTTTATTTGATCCGAGCATCATGAACGATCAAGATTGGAAAGACTTACTCGGCCCTGAGGCCTACCAAGTCATGCGTCAACAAGGAACTGAACGTCCTTTCACCTCACCCTTTGTGCAATGGACAGAAGGCGGGGTGTACCATTGCAAAGGCTGCAACAGTCCTTTGTTTTCAACGGACAATCAATTCGATGCAGGTTGCGGCTGGCCATCGTTTGACCAACCCGTTGAGGGGGCGTCACTGACATCCATTGCAGATCGTTCACACGGCATGGTCCGAACGGAGGTGCGTTGTGGTGTGTGCGATTCGCACTTAGGTCACGTGTTTCCAGATGGCCCCCCGACAACAGGGAATCGATTTTGCATCAATGGCATTTGCTTGACCCGGACAGAATTGGATTGAAGTCGAGGCGCGAGTTTCATCGTTGAGGACGTTTGGGGCCACCCGGAGGTCCTCCTTGACGAGCACGTGATGATTCCAAGATGCTTTTTCTGAATTCACGCTCCGTGGCGGGGAATTGAAGGGTACGCTCGGCGCCGAGAATGGGGAGTAAATCCAGCAAAAGTTGGGAGTCCATGTCGACGGCTTGCTTTCTCAAGTCACCTGCCTGGGTAATTTGGGATTGAGCCTCGCGTTCGTTCAAAACAGGAGCGTTCATCAAGGCCTTCATTGCCGCCCTGTGCTGATCCATGACCTGTTCGTGAGCTTGAAGCACTGGCCAAAATGCCCTGGCCTCTTCTACCGTGAGTTCAAGGTTTTCTGTGAAGTAGGCTACACGAAGTTTCTCAAGCCTCACTTGTCGTTCCTCCGTCATGTGAGATTCCCCTCGATGGTTGGGTTGTCCCAAAGCGGTACCGATCAAAACAGAGCTGAATAGAAGGCATGCAATTGTTCTCATTTTATTGAATTTTTTGGTGGGTTGGGCCAGGTATCGTTGAATTGAAGGTCGCTCCAATCGTCGATGAAAAACTCATCTTCAGACAGCCCTTGCAAGGCCCATTCCACAGGGAGCTCATGGCTGGGAGTGGATTCCAAAAGGCAGGCGTATGTCAGGCAAGGGTCGTCTTTTGCCATGAAGTAGCCAGCCGTTACAAGGAGGCATGCAGCAAGGGCAATCCAGCGATTGATGCGGGTTGGTTTTTGAATGGCAGCGAGCACATCGCTGCGCTGCGTTTCAAAAAAATCGGGTGGTGTGAGCAGAGGAGGTCTCATGCGGTGAGTGCGAATGTGGCAATCTTGCCTTTGATTTTTACAACAGCATGGTGGTAGGAAGCCTTGAGGCTGCCTTCGGAAGTGCCAGTCATGGATGCGATTTCCGAATACGGGAGCGCTTCAAAATAGCGGAGCGTAAACACTTGCCTTTGTCGGGGAGGTAAAGCAGCCAAAGCGGCATGCAACCAGCGCTCCGCTTCGTCACCTGAAAACAGAGCATCCGATTGCAGGTCCGCATCCGCAATGGCAAAGGCGTCGTCGAATTCCAATGGCATGGTCCGCTTTCGACGTTTCAGGGCATCCAGGGATTTACGAGACGCAATGGTGAAGACCCATGAACTAAAGGCGCTCTGGCCTTTAAATTGATGGGCAGATTTGAACACCTGGACGAGCGTTTCCTGGGTCACGTCTTGCGCGTCCTCGTGATTCCCCATCATGCGGCGAATGAACTCGTAGATCCGCACATGCCAAACATCCAAAAAGGCCATGAATGCCTTTTCTTTCGCTTGGTGGTGGCCGTTCTGTAAAGCAGCGAGCCAAATGGGATGTGCTGGATTGCCCTTCATCTGCTACTTAGACGTGAGCATTCGGCAAGCGTTTAATCGGCCACTTTAAGATTTGGTTTTTCCCTTAGACCTTCCCAAAACATACCAAAGCACTGCGCCTCCAAAGAAGGTCAATGCTGCAATCATTTCCGCTTGGGTGAATGCCAATCCAAGGGCCTCCATCTTGACATTGACGCGAATCTGCTCGATGAGGAAGCGCTCAACGCCATTGAAGACGAGGTAGAGGGCAAACATGCGTCCCGCGATCTGAATCCGCGACCGAAGTGACCAAAGCACGCCAAAAATAACCAAGGTCATCAGCGTTTCATACAAGGGCGTTGGAAACACGGCAGGAGACAGGTAGGTGCCGAATCCTTCAAAGACGGGCCAAGGATCGGAGTCGCCAATCAAGACTCCCACGCCGTTGACGTTGTTCGGGTAATGGTAGGACCACAGCCATTCAGGCAACCAATTCAGCCACTCGGGCATCGGCGCGGGATTTGGAATTCCCCAATCGCCGTCACCGCTCACTTGGCAACCAATGCGACCGATTCCGTAAGCCAAAATTAGGGCGGGGGCACTCGCATCAGCCAAGGGTAGAAAGCGCATGCCTTTCTTCTTGGCGACCCAGGCAACGGATAGGGCCCCAATGATCAAACCGCCATAAATCGTCAATCCACCGAGGAAACTCTCCAACGAAGGATTCGTGAAAAATGCGACGAGTTCGTCCGGGTATTCAAGGAGGTGAAAAAGCTTGGCGCCTGCGATTCCGCCAATGGCTGCGGCTGTTACAATGCTCGAGACGTGAGCAGTGGCCGGGACACTTTGGGTTACTTGCCTTGGTTCAGGAAGGGCTGCCTTGCTGGCAGTATAATAGCGCCAACCCCCTAGAGCGATGGCCAGAAATAATCCCATGGTGATGCTTCCTTCACCACTGAATAAATGGGCTTGAGGCAGTCCTCCTCCCGCAAAAAGGACATCCGCATTCCAAAGAAGGTAAAGGAATTTCCAGCCAAAAATAAAGCCCGTCAGAGCCTGCAATCCAACATCCAAATAGGATACAGGAGCTCCTATGGTAACCACTTCAGAGCCGGCGGTGAACAACCCTTCACCTTCCTTTCTGCCGATTTCAGCGCGCATAATCCGAGCGCCTACGATGAAAGCCAAGGCCACGAAAAATCCAAAGCTGTTGATCAACTTCAAACCGGGCAAGTCCAGCCCTAACAAATCGAGAAAGGCGAAGTAAAGGTTGGGGTACATCAGCGGGTAATGAGGGTGCCTCGAACCACACCTTCAGCGATGTGGTCAAGTCGTGTGGTACAAATCACGTTGGCAGGCGTGGAGGCTGCAGGTGCAGCTACGCGCACGTATTCTGGTGTGAACCCGTAGCGCCAACCGTCTTCTTCTGTTTGCTCAAATAAAACTGGCCTCTCTAGCCCAATGAAGCGCTCATAGTGGGCTCGTTGTTTTTTGAGGCTCAAGGTTCTGAGGACCTTATTGCGGTCTTGACGGGTAGGAACAGGAACCACTTCATCGATGCGCAATGCCGTTGTTTTCGGGCGTTCGCTGTAGGTGAAAACGTGCAGGTAAGAAATGTCCAAGTCCAAAAGAAAATCCCGTGTGGTGGCGAAGTATTCCTCTGTTTCACCCGGAAAACCGACGATGACATCCACTCCGATGCAAGCACTTGGCATCACGCGGCGAATGTGCGCAATGCGCTCGCGGTAAAGCTGCGACCTGTAACGGCGGCGCATGGCTGAAAGCACCTCATCGGATCCGCTTTGCAGTGGAATGTGGAAATGCGGTTGAAAGGTCTTTGATTGGGCAACAAAGTCAATCAGTTCATCCGTCAGGAGATTGGGTTCAATGGAGCTGATGCGGAACCGCTCAATGCCATCGATGCGGTCCAATTCACGAACCAAATCGATCAACCGTTCTTCCGAACCTTTTCCAAAATCTCCAATGTTAACGCCTGTCAAGACAATTTCCTTGGCGCCAGCAGCAACTGCCGCTTGGGCCTGTTTCACCGTCGTAGCGACATCGGCACTTCTCGAACGTCCCCGGGCCAACGGAATGGTGCAGAAAGCGCAGAAGTAGTCGCACCCATCTTGAACCTTTAAAAAGGTGCGTGTCCGATCACCGCTTGAAAAACCTGGAACGAAAGCCTTCACCTCCTTGATTTCTCCAACATGCGCCTCACCGCATTCCCTTTTTGTCAAATCGGACAAATGTCCTGTGAGATTGAATTTTTCCTCTGCTCCCAAGACCAGGTCAACCCCTTCGATTCGGGTGATCTCCTCGGGTTTTAGCTGGGCATAGCAACCAATTACCGCCACAAACGCTTCGGGGTTGCTTGACAGCGCGCGTCGCACGGCGTTTCGACATTTCGAATCGGCTTGATCGGTTACGCTGCACGTGTTGATGACCACTACATCCGGCGCATCATCAATGCCAACGCGCGCATAGCCAGCATCATGAAGTTGACGGGCGATGGTCGAGGTCTCGCTGAAATTCAGCTTGCAACCCAGTGTGTGAAATGCGGCTTTACCGATCGGATTCATCGTGGGCGAAGTTACGCTTCCCCCGTCATTTTGTGCGAACTTGGCCCCGTGGAAGCATTTGTGATCATTGGAAACGGTCCTGCAGGAACAGCAGTTGCGCAGGCGTTGCTCGACTCCGGTGCTCATCAGGTCACGATCATTGGCCAGGAGCATCCCTTGCCATTCAGCCGGCCGGGTTTGATGTATTACGCCATGGGGGCCATGCGTCAGGCGGATCTGCATCTTGACGTTCCGCAGAGGGCGAAGGTGATTGAAGGCCTGGTGGTTCATTGGTCGCCTGAGGAGGGGTGGGTGGAATTGGCAGACCAAACCCGCATTCACTTCAACCACTTGATCTGGGCCATTGGCGCTCAGCCTCGACCTTTCAAAGGAATCGTAGACCCGTCTTTTCCCGTCTACCATTTGCAGACGATGGACGATGCATCTATGTTGCGGAATTTGAAGCCGAAGCGCTGGGGAGTCTTAGGGGGAGGGTTGGTCGGAGCGGAATTGACGGAATGGGGGGCGAGCCGATGCGAGGATGTCCATTGGTGGGTGCGGGAGCCACACCTGTGGTCAGCACTCTTGAATCCTGAGGAGTCCCAAGCCTTGGTGAAGCGCATCGAGTCATTTGGGGTGAAGGTGCACGTTGGTGCCGAGGTCAAGTCCATCGGTTTCCCTGTAGAGACATCACGGGGAGCGTTTCAGGTGGATGCCATCGGCGTTGCAATTGGTGTGGAATCAACCCCGATTCCCGGGGGCTACTCCCTCGAGGACCTGGCCGCATTCTCTAACGTCCATGCAGTGGGTGATGTGGCAGAAGTTGGGCGTCGCTCATGGGCAAAAGCTGCTCTAGCAGGCAAGTCGCTCGGTCGTCAATTGATGGGGCAGAAGCCGCTGCCGTTGCCTGGTCTTCATGAGGAGCGGACGAGGTGTTTTGACCGGTCGGTAGTTTTGGTCGAACGCAACGCCCCTGCAACGGAGAAGTCTTTTTTGGATGTTCATGGGGCACGTAGCATCCGATTGGGATTTGATGAGGAAGGTCGGTGGGTGAAGCTGGTTGCCATGGGCTGGCGCATGCGAGTGGATCGCGTTTCGGCTTTGATTTTGCAAGGGAAGATGGCGCATGAATTGCCACCAGCCGAAGCACTTTTCAATGAGCCGGAGGGGACCGCACTGCCCATGAAGCAATGGAAAAGTATTTGCTCATGCTGAGAATTGCGACCATCGCATTGGCGTTTTTCGCATTCATCTGGTGCGCAGCTGAAGACGGTGGTCTGCTGATGGAGTTGTTGTGGATTGTTTGCTGGGGTTTTGCCACGGTAGTAGCTGGACACCAGCAATGGAAAAAACTACCTGGGTTTGCGCATCGAATTCAAGTCCGCAATTGGGCGGCGATTGGGCGCTGGTCATTGGCTGCGATGCTCACGACAGGTTACGGCCTGTTGTACTGGTTTCCGAAGGCGGTTGAGCCCCTGTTGCCAGCAGTCAACGATTTGAGCATCTTTTTCAGAGATCAGCCGGGGGACCGCTGGTGGCTCTATGGCGTTGCATACACCTTGGTCGTATTGTCCTCTGGTGTGGTGGTCTTCATTCGTTACAGGCACGATGCGTACCAGCGCCGCAGAACCCTCGTGGTGGCAGCGTCTCAATTGGTTTTTGCTTTTTTGTTGCCCGCTGTGCTCCAAGGCTGGGATGCAGAGCATGCTGCATTGCACCGCGATTGGAAGTTGTTTTGGCCGCTGGATCATGAGTTTTTCTCACCGTCGAGATTGGATGCCATGCGGTCAGGCGGAGCCATTGGGCGGATTTACTTCTTACTGGGGGCCATGTTGTTTTTTGTGGTTGCGCCTGTAGCGACCTATTTCTGGGGTAAGCGTTGGTATTGCAGTTGGATTTGCGGTTGTGGTGGGTTGGCTGAAACGGCAGGAGACGCCTTTCGTACGTTGTCCATCAACACGCCGAGGAGTTGGAGGTGGGAACGGTGGTTGATTTATCCCATTCTGGTTTGGATCACAGCATCCACAGTCGTCGTTCTATATGGCTACCTCGCCGGTGTGGATTCCATAGGCGGCATTCCCATTTATGCGACCTTCACGCGCCCTTATGCCTTCGCTGTAGGGGCGCTCTTCAGTGGAGTCATTGGGGTCGGTTTTTATCCCTTGCTTGGAAATCGAATTTGGTGCCGTTTTGGTTGTCCGCTCGCAGCCTACATGGGAATTGTGCAGCGGTTTGCCTCACGGTTCAAGGTGTCTACGCAAGCCGGTGGTTGCATCTCATGCGGTGCATGCACGCTGCATTGTGAGATGGGAATAGATGTCCGTGCCTACGCGGTCCAGGGAAAAGACGTGCACCGATCTGCTTGTGTCGGATGTGGCATCTGTGCTGAGGTTTGTCCACGGGATGTGATACGCCTCGAGTCGATTGCTGGCAAAAGGGAATGGCGCATTGAATTGGAATTCAGCACTGAAGTTCAAAATTGAAGGTGCTTTCGTAACTTGGTCGCCTACCTGCAAAGAATAAATTCATGAAACATGCATTCGCATTCGGCTGCATCCTCTTGATAGGAGGTGCTCATGCCCAGTCTTTTACAAACAATTCAGCGTCCCTCCCCGGCACTTACAACAGCGGCAACTGCGTTGGATTTACGGATGCTGACAACGATGGATTTGATGACATCGTGGTTTTGGACCAAAGCCGGAATTTGATCATCCTCTATCAAGATGGAACGGGAGCTTTCACAGAGCAAGCCTACGGTCAAGTTTCAAATGCTGGTCAGTGGGGCATGTGCATTGCTGACTATGACAACGACGGACACAAAGATGTCTATTGCGGAGGCTCATACGATGGAGTTCATGTTTGGAACATCAATGCCATCGGAGACGCATCCGTTGTGGCGCTTGCGAATGATCAAATGTTCATGCAGGCTTGCAACTTTGCTGACATTGATAACGATGGTCAGTTGGATGCATTCGGATGCCACGATGACGGACTGTCACGCATGTGGCGAGGAGAAGGGGAGGCCTTGACCATTGACGCATCGCTGATGCCCCTCGATGATTACGCATTGAACAACTACCCTGGAAATGACCACAGCGGGAATTACGGAACAGTATGGTCTGATTTTGACAACGATGGCGACCTGGATTTGATGATTGCGAAGTGCCGTCAATTCGTAGGTGACCCCAACGACCCCCGCCGAATCAACCAGTTGTGGGTCAACGATGGTTCAAACAACTACACAGAAGAAGCAGAGTCTCGCGGTTTGGTTCTCAACGAGCAAAGCTGGACTGCAGATTTTGCGGATGTAGACAACGATGGTGATTTTGATTGCTTCATTACCAATCACAGCACCACGATGAAGCTTATGTTGAACGACGGTCAAGGGTATTTCACAGATGTTACGCCAGGTAGTGGATTGGATGTCAGCGGCTTCGTGCTTCAAGCAAAACTCGCTGATTTCGATAACGACGGATTCAACGACGTAGTTCTTGCGGGTGGTGTGGATGGTTATTACCACAACAACGGCGATTTGACCTTCACCCCAATGAATGTTTTCCCAGCCAATGACGACATGCACAGTTTCGCCATTGGGGATGTCAACCGTGATGGAACATTGGACCTGTATGCTAGCTATGGAAATAGCTACAACAGTCCGGATAATGCAAATCCAGACCGCCTTTGGACGAATGACGGAAATGACAACCACTGGATTGCGTTTGATTTGCAGGGCATAGCGTCTAACATGGATGCAGTAGGAGCGAAAGTGACCATTACTGGAGCTTTCGGTACTCAAGTGCGTGAGGTAAGAAGTGGAGAGAGCTACGGCATCACCAATTCGTTTGCATGCCATTTCGGATTGGGAATGAACGAATCTGTGGATGCGGTGGTCATCGATTGGCCGAGTGGATTCCAAACTGAGATTGACAACCCTGAAATCGACGTTTACCACAACCTGCTTGAGGCACCGTGCATCACAGAGGTGACCATTGACGCTACCAACCTGCAATTCTGCCCGGGTGAATCAGTGGACCTCAGTGTTTTGGGCGATTTCACTTCTTATTCCTGGTCTGGCAATTCAGGTTCAGAAGCGACTTTATCTGTTTCAGAAGCGGGAACCTTCAGTGTTACGGTCACCGATGCAAATGGATGCATGGGGGTTTCGGCTCCAGTGAGCGTGGTGGAAGTAACAGGGGAGTCTCCTCAGCTTAGTTTTGAGGGGGATACCAACTTGTGCGAAGGCGATGTTCTGGAACTCAACATCGTAACGGTCGGCGAATGGACGTGGTCGAATGATGCCGTTGGCAGCACTTTGGCAGTTACCGAATCAGGAATTTACAGTGCCTTTGGTGTCGACCTATGCGGCAACACCCTTTCGTCGGATGAGGTAGAGGTCATTTTTAATCCAACTCCCGATGCGCCATCGGCCATCGGCAACGAGTTCGTCAATGAGGGTGAGAGCATTACCATCACGGGTGGCTCACCGACTTTGCGCTGGTACGATGATGAATTTGCCATCACTCCCATTGCGGAGGGTGCCATGTTCACCACACCTGCGTTGTCCGTGTCTACCACTTATTGGGTGGAGGAAGTGGCATCGACTGAATCCACAACAGGAATGGGTGGTGAATCAGATATGGACATGGGGCAATACCATACAAATGATGGGTACTACATGCTCTTCGATGTATACGAAACCGCGGAATTGGTATCCGTCAAGGTCTATGCGAATGGCTCAGGGGTCCGCCAAGTCGAGTTGCGTGATGCCACTGGTGCTTCGCTTTACTCTGCGGATTTTGACTTGACCGATGGAACCAACGTAATTGAGTTGGATTGGCTCATCGAGCCAGGTTCGAATTACGGCTTGAAATGCAATGCTGACGATCCTCAGTTGTGGCGGGATGGCAATGGCTCAGATTTGAATTACCCCTATGCGCTGGGGACTTTGGGCGCCATTACGTCGAGCACTGTTACGGGTGCCAACGCACTCAATTACTACTACTTCTTCTACGATTGGGTGCTCGCTACCCCTTCCACTGAGTGCCCTTCAGATCGCATCCCAGTGCTCGTAACTGTTTTGGATGTTGTGGAATTAGACCAAACCATAGAGCTGTCAGCTTTCCCTAATCCAGCCCAAGACGAATTGCGCTTGCGTTGGAATTCAACTGACCTGGCAGACATCTGCGTAACGGATGTCACGGGACGTCTCATCGAGCGCTTGTCAGCAGTACCTTCAGGAACGGTCTTGGATGTCGCAGATTGGACTTCTGGTCACTACCAAGTCCAGGTTTCCACGGCGCGAGGAGCAAGCCTTGTTCAGTTGATGGTAGAATGATTCCGGCAACATTTCATTGAGAACATCGTAAAGAGAGGCTGACCTGCTGGTTGGCCTCTTTTTTTAGGCCTGCTGAGGAGGTTGTAATAAATTGCACGGATGCGAAACATGATTCAGTTTTTAACGCGATTCATTCCGAGAACGGTGCTCCAGACTTGGACACACTGGACGGTTTTGAGGGTGGGATTCATTTGGTATGGAGACCGGTTTGAGGATCCTATTTCAGGCAAGTCCTACCGCAAAATGCTTCCCTACGGCAGAACGGCCCCAAGGCCCAATGCACTCGCTCCCCATAGCTTGTCCTTGGAACGCCACAGGACCATTTGGTTGTTTCTCCAGCAAAATACCGACTTCTTTGACTCGCAACTTCGCATGCTCCACATGGCTCCTGAACTCTGCTACCTAAAGCGCTTCAGGAAAATGGAGAATTTGGATTATGTGACTGGAGATTTGGAATCGCCGTGGGCAGAACACCACTTCGACGTGCATCACATTCCATTTGAAGAGGCTTCGTTTGACGTGGTCATGGCGAATCACCTGCTGGAGCATGTGGACCGGGATCAGGATGTGATGAAGGAGTTTTACCGCGTATTGAAGCCCGGAGGATGGGGCATCCTGCAGGTACCCATTGATTACAATAACCCAAATACAGAGGAGGACCGCAACGTCACAGACCCCAGGGAGCGCGAGCGCCTCTATTGGCAGCATGACCACTTGCGGCTTTTTGGCTACGAAGATTACCCAGCACGTCTTCGTGCTGCGGGATTTGAGCTGGAGATCGTCGACGTCATTGAGCAGGTAGGGGAGGAACGAGCGAATCGTTATTGCCTGGGAACCGAGCGTTTCGTTTACTTCGTACGGCGGCCGCTTTAAAAGTTCCATTCCAAACGCAACTTGATGTTGCGTCCGGGCTCGGGAAGTCCAAGGTTATTGAGTTGTGAAAGAACCGTTTGGTACGAATGGTCCATCAAGTTGCTGATGGAAACGGTCGATTTTAAGTAACGATTCCAGGTCAAGGAAAGGGCAGCATCTAGGAGCGAAGCTTCAGGAGAAACTCGCCCTATGATGAGTGTTTTCCATTTCTTTCCGGATCGATCGTGCTTCAACCAATTCCACTCAAGGCGAGCATTGGCAGGGGGAATGAGCGGCAAGGCGCTGCCATTTGCCTCCACTGCACGAATCGCCGATGCTGCTAAATTCACACCCATCGATGGCGTGGCAAACCAAGCTACGTTCCATTCCAGTCCCGAAACCTGAGCATCCGTCTGGATTGTTCGGTAAATTGGGACTTCTGCCGGTTGCATGGAAGGCTCAAGTTGGATGAAATCGGTGATGCAATGGTGGTAGAGGTTCGCCTCCATGGACCAGTTCTTATGCAGCTTTCGCGTCATTGAGAGCTCCAATTGCTGGCTGGTTTCTACGGAAAGATTGGGATTTCCCTGTTCGATCCTGCTCATGCAATGGTGCACGCCATCGGCTCCTAATTCAGACAACCCTGGAGCCCTGTTTTTCTGAGCCCAGTTCAGCGTCCAAGCCCACAGATCCGATGCTTTCCACGTGAATCCAAGGCCTGCAGAGAGCATCGGGAAACGCCGCACCTCGACCATTTCAATGTCAGTAACACGCAAGTCTCCGCGTACCACTCCAACCAGTTCCAAGGTGCCCCGATTCCATGCGGATTTCATGAACGCACCGGATTCCCAAACGGAAGCATTCGGAAGGAAAGGTGTGTTGGCATGGTGGGTTGGGCCATTATCGTTTGTCTTGAATGCAGATTGGGTTCCAAATCCCAGGCTCCAAAATCCCTCAGATTTTTCGGCCATGAGTTCCAGCCGAGTACTCCGCAAACTCAAATCTAGATCCGCCAGTGCAGCGTCGTGCTCATCACTGCCTTCCATTTCTTCACGGAACTCTTTGCGGTGGTTGAGCTGGTAACTGAATTGAGGATGCCACAACCACTGTTTCTTCCCTTGAATGTGCAGCCCTGTTGTAATCAGGTGATCACCGGATTGGTGCCAGCCCTCCGTGCCGATTAATCCGGCCGTGTTGTATGCTGATGTATATGCCCCGTCCCAAGTCCCCCAATCTCGGATGTATCCGAAGCGTCCTTGCGCATAAAATTGTCGGTACTGGGAACCAGCCAAAGCGTCGCCTCCTGCCAAGGTGGCTTCTCCGTGGCGGTTGATGCCACCGCTGAAAGAGTGGTATGCTTTCTTGGACCGCTTCCGAGTAATGAAGGAGGACTGCAATCCTTGGGTGTTGGAGTGGCTGGTAAAGCGCAGGGAGGACTCTCGGCCGATTTCGGCTGAAGGGCCAATCGGGATGAATTTCAAAACGCCCCCCATGGCATCCGGTGCGATGGTCAACGTGGATGCTCCACGAACAACCTCCACGCGCTCCACGCCCTCTTCAGGGAGGAATATGCCATGTTGTTCCCCCCAGGCTTGGCTTTCAATGCGAGCGCTGTGGAACATCGTAACAACCCGCAGACCGGACATGCCCCGAATGATGGGACGCACTGTGCCACCTCCTGCTGTTTGAAAATTAACTCCCGGTATAGCAGAGAGGGCCAACAAGCGAGAAGGGCTAGGAAGGAGGTCCAAGCGGCTCACTGAAATGCGCGCAGCAGCCTCCAAGGGAACCTGTGATTCGCGTTCGCCGAGGGCAGGGACGGTGGCTGCCGGCAAGGAGTGAATGCCATCAGCTATGAAAACATGGTGTTCTGCATGCTCCGTAGTGTCTGCCAAGGAGATGGCGGCATGCTGGGCTATGGAAAGGGCCGAAATCATTGATGAACAAATGATTAACCATGCAGTATGCCAAGCCTTTCTCGCTTTCATGGTGCAAAAATAACTGCACCTCAACCGAAGATGTCTGGCAAACGTCATCTCAGCCAAAAAGTGACTTTGCCATGACTTTAGGTGTTCGCTACCCGATGTGAATTCGAATGGCCTCTATTCCAAATACCCCGTTCAAACTTTCGCCTAAAGCATCGGACTGGCTCAGTCGAATGCGGGCGTGCATCATGCAAGATTCCCGGAAATCGGTGGATTCGGGTGAGCAATCGAAGTCTTTCAGGATCCGCATCGCATCGCTCATGCGCTCATAACCGAATTTTACTTCCCATGTGGCCAGGACATGGCACGTTTTCAATTCGCCTTGATCGAGGGCATCCAAGGTAGCTTCACGGTAGGCTTCAATCAGCCCTCCTACGCCGAGTTTTGTCCCGCCAAAATACCGAACCACCACGGCCAGGCAATAGGTTACTTCTCGGCTGCGGAGGGCTCCGAGGATGGGAGTCCCCGCTGAATGGGCAGGTTCTCCATCATCTTGCGCGCGCCACTGTTCGCCTTGGGGACCCAAGCGCCAGGCATAACAATGGTGCCGAGCCGCATGGTGTGCCTTTCTCAATTCCGCCAAATGCGCTGCGACTTCTTCCTCGTTTTGAACAGGAAAGATGTAACCGAAATGTTTGGAGCCCTTTGATTTGAACAAGCCTTCCGAAGGGCGGGCTGGCATGCAATAAGCGTCGATGATGGCATCATCCTCGGCCATTCAAGACAAGGGGTTGAGGGTAACGGAAAAGACAGTGATGGAGTGAACGTCACGTCCGTGAAAGAACTTATCCAAGGCACCCAGGATGTTGGGGGCTGAGAAATACGACGTGTTGAGCTCTGAGGCATCAAAAGCCCGCCACTGAATGGTGTAGGTAGGCTCCAAGGCCCGGTGTTCCCGAATGTACTCAAGCAATGATTCCAGGGCTTGAATGGGATTGGCACCGGTTGATTGATGAAACAAGAACTCTTGTTGGTGCCTTGGATTGGTGGTCATTAAATCCAATTGGGTCAAACCACCACTGACGTGGTATTGGAAGGTTGGAGGTGTGGATCCAAAATAGGTCCTCACTTGGTCTTCCAGGTGGTCCTTCTCCGTGGATAAGTTGTTGCTCATGAGTCAAAGTTAGCGGGCTGCTTGCGGAATTCCGCAAACTCCGGAAGCCATTCTTCAAGAAACTTCAATGTCGCTTCGTGGTCTGCTTTTCGCATGGCGAGCTCATCAATGCCTGCTTTCCAGTCAGCGCCCGGTGGTGAGGTGTGGGCTGCCCGCATGATTTTCGGATGATGCGTTGGGAGGTGATCTTCCGCTTTGAGAAGCAGTTCTTCGTGCAGCTTTTCTCCAGGCCTCAGCCCTGTAATTTCCACTTTGATGTCGCGGTCAGGCTCTTTTCCTGCCAAACGAATCATCTTTTTGGCCAAATCCAAAATCCTCACCCGTTCGCCCATGTCAAACACAAAAACTTCACCACCTTCTCCCATCGCACCTGCTTCCAACACCAGTTGCACAGCCTCCGGGATTGTCATGAAAAACCGCGTGACTTCACTGTCTGTTACAGTCACCGGCCCGCCTGAGGCAATTTGTTTCCGGAATAAGGGGATCACGCTGCCATTGCTTCCCAATACATTGCCAAAACGTGTGGTGATGATGCGGGTGTTACCCTCACCTGACATGGACTGAATCAACCGCTCAGCGATTCGTTTCGTCGCGCCCATCACGGACGTTGGATTCACAGCTTTATCAGTGGATACAAACACAAACGAATGGCAGCCAGAACGTTGAGCGGCGCTCAGGACGTTGCGCGTCCCAATGACATTCGTTTCAAAGGCCTGCCACGGTTGGCGTTCCATGAGAGGAACGTGTTTGTAGGCGGCTGCGTGAAACACAACGTCAGGTCGGAAAGCCAACAGGGTAGAGAGGACTTGGTCTCCATCACGGACATCGCCGATTTGGGGGTTGACCAAATCCAATATCCCCAGCTGGTCCAATTCCAATTGCAAATCGTGCATCGGCGTTTCGGCTTGGTCAATGGCCAAAACGGCTTGGGGTTGGTGAACCAAGACCTGCCTTACCAATTCAGAACCAATGGATCCAGCCGCACCTGTTACGACGATTCGTTTGCCTTTTAGGGCTGAAGCGACGTGTGAGCGATCCAATTGAATGGCTGGGCGTCCCAGCAGGTCCTCAATTTTCAGTTCGCGGATTTGACGGGCCGTGAGCTCGCCATTTATCCAGTCATGGACAGGGGGGACGTCGAGAACTCGGATGCCGTGCGCAAGGGCGTGATCAACCACGCGCCGCCTCCTGTTAGGAGCCAACTGTTGGGCGCTGATGATGAGCCGATCGACACTTCCTGTTCTGTAAAATCGCCGCGCCTGAGCTGCAGACAGAATGTCCACCCCTTCGAGTTTCTTGCCAATTTTGTTTTGGTCGTCATCAATGAAGGCCACCACCTGCATCGAAGTTGTTCCTTCTCTGTCCAAAGCACGCTTCGCAATGAGTCCCGCTTCACCTGCGCCAAAAATCGCGACATGCACCTGCTCACCCACATCGCGAAAGGACTGGAGGTACACCCATTTCACACCCAAGCGAAGCCCAATCAATGCGACAAGGGTACCTAGCCACTCAATGGCTAAAACCGAAAAAGGGATGAAATAATGGCCGTCAAACGCTGCAGCACGTCCCACATTGAGCAAGGTGAAAACTCCTGTGCCCGTTGAGATGGCCCAAAAAATCCGGCGGGCATCCTCCGTCCCTGTATGCCGAAGTATGCCAGATTCCAGGCGGAATGTGAGAGAGGTTAGACCCCTGACAATCAGAAAGATAGGAAGAAAGTAAAGCCACCCAGTCCACTCGTTCTCAGGAACGGAGAACTCAAACCTAACAAGGAGGGCAGAGAGAAATGAAAAAGCGGCAAGGCCCCAGTCCAACAGGGCAACGATCCAACGCGGAGCGTAACGAGAGGGGAGGGTTCTACCCAGTAGCTTTTTCATGAATTACCCTTCAAAGCACAAAGAGAGGATGAATGCCCTGGTTTTCAGTTTTTCGAGCGGGCGAGCGTAGATGCTGTCATCGTGAATGAGAACATCTCGTGTGCCAAATTGGAATTTTCCCTCGATTGCGAACTTGAAAAAGGGAAGAAAGAGGTCCACGCCTGCTCCGACATCTATGGTTCGATTGCCTTTTTGCAAACGGAGAATGAAATCGTCAGAAAGTTGCTGGTTGACATCGGACTGAGATTGCATGTCCCGGCTCAATGTGCCTCCGATTAATCCATACGCTGCGAAGTTCCCGATGCGATCAGTTCTCAACTTCAAAAGGAAGGGGAAATCCAAATACACCGATTCCGTTCGCTTCACCTTGACGGACGTTTCGCTTTCGCGAAGCAACCGGTATTCGATTCCTCGATCTTGAAAGCTCAGCCCGGGAGCGAAGCGCAGGTGCACATTCCCATTGATGTCCCATGAAGCAAGGAGGGCGAGGTTGAATCCCGACTGGGGCAAATTGGCAATGCTCAACAGGCTATCGGCAAAGGTGCTGTCAGGCCTGAGGGTCATGCGAAAGTCGGAGGAGTTTCCACTCAACAGGAAACCGAAATGAAATGGCTTGTTATCAAATGAGGCCAAATTCTTTCTCGGACCTTGTGCTTGGCACACGTTGGCCAACATCACCAACGCGATCGCTCCAATTCCTATGCGGGTCATCGATTTCAACATGGGTTCAAAGCTAAGGAACGCCTCGCAGAGACTTTTCGTGTTATGCGGATCTATTTCGTCCAGACAGAACGCCAAAGCACCGTTGCTACAGCTGAGCAAACCAAGCTCGCAACAACCAAGCCCAGCAAGGATAGCCCAATGAACAAGCGGGGATTGAAAATGGTGTCGATCGTGTCCAGTTGCTGTTGCAACGCTTTTTCACGGTCCCAAGCTCCTCCTCCCTGTGCTTCTACGAAAGCTTGCCACTGGACATCGTCTCCTACCAGGGCTATAGCTTCCGAACGCAAACGCTCCCGGCGCACTTCTAAACCATCCGCAGCAACCGTCGAGTACCAGACAATCAATCCTCCAGTAACGACCAAGGCAAACCGAAAAGGCGCCAAGGAGACAGCACGCAATGCAGACAAGAAGTCCGGGTGTTCTTCTTGATTTTGCATGGCCACCCAGGCTCCGCCAAGGGCGAGCATGAGCAAAATGAATAAGTTCATCAAGGCTCCGACTTGGGCGCTTGTTTCCCAAGGAAACACCCCCCAACTCAACAGCTTCCATCCTCCCCAAAGTGCAGCTCCTATCAAAGGAGACCACTTCCACAGCGTCATCCGTTCATCGAATTCAAGAAGTCCTCGTTGGTGCGGGTTTGTTCAATGCGCTCTTTCACGAATTCCATGGCTTCAATCGAATTCATATCGGCCAAGTGCTTGCGCAAAATCCAAATTCGCTGCAAGGTGTCTTTGTCCAGCAGCAAATCTTCGCGTCGGGTGCCGCTCGAGAGGATGTCAATCGCAGGATAAATCCGGCGGTTGGAGATGCGCCTGTCGAGCTGCAATTCCATGTTTCCAGTGCCTTTGAATTCCTCAAAGATCACATCGTCCATTTTCGAGCCAGTCTCAGTGAGTGCTGTTGCTATGATGCTCAAAGAACCACCATTTTCAATGTTTCTCGCTGCGCCAAAGAAGCGTTTTGGTTTTTGAAGGGCGTTCGCTTCAACACCACCAGACAAAATCTTACCTGAACTTGGGCTCACCGTGTTGTAGGCCCTTGCCAGTCGGGTAATTGAATCCAAGAGGATGCAAACGTCATGCCCACATTCAACCATGCGTTTGGCCTTCTCTAAGACCAAATCAGCAATCCGAACGTGGCGATCAGCAGGTTCATCGAACGTGGAGGCGATGACTTCTGCATTGACACTCCGCTTCATGTCCGTCACTTCTTCCGGACGCTCATCAATGAGCAGGATGATGAGGTAAACCTCGGGGTGATTGATGGAAATGGCATTGGCCACGTCCTTGAGGAGGGTGGTTTTACCCGTTTTGGGTTGCGACACCAACATGCCACGCTGCCCTTTTCCAATGGGGGCAAACAGGTCCATGAGTCGGGTGCTAATCCCTCCACCACGGGTGCTGAGTTTAAACCGTTCTTGCGGGAAAAGGGGGGTCAAGAATTTGAATGGAACCCGATCACGCACCCACTCCACGGTTCGCCCATTGATGCTGACCACATCAATCAGCGGGTAAAATTTCTCACCGATGCGAGGTGGCCGGATTTTCGCAATGACCGTGTCGC
>DAISXU010000020.1:0-25261 GCA_036825655.1 Flavobacteriales bacterium
GGAGACACCCTGAACCTGACCGTATCTGGGGCCGATACGTATGTTTGGCCCTCCGACCCTTCCATTCTGGAAACAGACGGGGGATTGGCCGTTGTTGCACCTTCAGAGACCACCATTTACACGATTTACGCTACCTCTCCTGAATGTGCTGACTCGATTGATGTCACGGTCAATGTGACGCCATTTCCCAACCTTCAGATCACCCCCCCCTCAGCAGCTGCCTGTGATTTGGAATCTGTTGTGCTTACGGCATCGGGATGCAACTTTTACACCTGGGCCCCTCCTCAAGGCCTCAACAACATCGTAGGCCCCGTTGTAACTGCAAGTCCTAACTCCACGACAACTTATACTGTCACAGGAATTGTACCGGGATGTACCGTTACAGAAACCGTTACGGTAGCCTTGGAAGTCCTTACGGAACAAGCTGCATTCTTTTGTGAAGGTGAGACGTTCACCCTCCCGGATGGTGCCATCACGGATCAACCAGGTGAATACGAATTCATCTACACAGCCGCCGCAGGTTGTGACAGCGTTGTTACTGTGCTGCTCGAATCCACGCCAGATTACGACCTGACCTTCGAGGTCATTGCCTGCGGCGATGAAGGCTATGAACTTCCCGATGGCACAACGACATTCACGAGTGGGACCTACAACATGACAGTTCCTACCGCCTACGCGGGTTGCGATAGCACAGTGACCACCATACTGGAAGTTCTGCCCATCTTAGCAACAAGCCAAAGCATCGAGCTCTGCAACGGAGAAACAGTGACTCTTCCCGATGGCGAAGTCGCAAGCATCACAGGGATCTACGAGACCATCTTACAATCTCCGATCAGTGGATGCGACAGCACCATCACCTCGAATGTTGTAGTCAACGATGTCTATGACCTCGACTTGAACATTGATGCATGCGACGATAGCCCCTACTATCTGCCTGATGGCAGCGTCACCTTGAATTCTGGCGTGTTTTCTTTTGACCTGACTTCGACTGCTGGTTGCGATAGCGCTGTGGTATTGAACATCAGCTTCACCCCTGCCTATGACTTGAACTTCTTCCCCGAAATCTGCGAAGGTGAGACCTACACGCTGCCTGACGGAGTGGTCGTGACCAACTCAGGATTGTATGTGGACCAGTACAACACCGTTGCAGGATGCGATAGCACGATTACCACGCAGTTGATTGTGCACCCCCTTCCTGTCATTGGCTTAGACGTTGCCGGGAGTTACTGTTCATACGATGAAAACGTGGTTCTCAATCCTTCCCCTGCAGGTGGAACGCTGAGTGGAGCCAACGTAGTGGGCACTTCCCTGAACCACGTTGGTGCTGCAGCTGGAACCTACGAAGTCACCTACGCCTACACGGATTCGGATGGTTGCACCGGGACCGAATCTGCTTCTTACATCTTGGCGCCAACTGTCAATCCTGGATTTGAGTGGTCCGTGCTGTGCAACCGCTTGGATTTGGTTTCAACGACTCCCGATGCCACGGAGACCATCGAATATGCTTGGTTTGTGGATGGCATTCAGATTGGCGAACAAAACACAGCTGGCCATTTCTATGAAGGCGGAGGCGAATACGCAGTGGGCTTGACGGTGACTGATGCCTTTGGGTGCACCTTCTCACTTGACCAAATCCTGGACCTTCCTATTGACTTCGACCTTTCCGGCTTCAAAGTCCCCAATGTCATTACCCCCAACAATGACAACATGAATGACTACGTCATCTTGGGAGGAACCTCGGGTGGCTGTTTGAAATACGATTTGAAATTCTTCAACCGGTGGGGCAACTTGGTCTATGAGATGACACCCAACACTGCACCTTTCGCCGGCTTGGACCTCGATGGACAAGAATTGGGGGATGGCGTTTATTTCTACACCCTCGAAACCGAACGGTACCCTTGCGCCGACACCCCAGAATTGCGGGATTGGTGCAGCGGGACCATTCAAGTGCTCCGCGACTAACCGTTACCGCAACAAGGTGAAAAATCCTTGCACGATGTCCAGCCCTGGAATGGTAAGGATGTAGAAGTACGTGCCCGCTGCATAGCCGTCGCCTTCCCAGCCATTGTTGTAATTGGTGCGCCTGTATACTTCCGTTCCCCAACGATCGTAAATGACCAATTCATTCCCTGGAAACCCTTCAAGGTTAGAAAAGACCAAGGCGTCATTCATCCCATCGTCATTGGGCGTGATGACATTGAACACTTCGATGTCGCAAGGTTCGATGGCCAGGATGGCGCTTTGCTGATCGCCACAAAGCCCCGGCAAAGTGTACACGACCTCCAACATCCCCATACCCGCAGCTTGAAGGTTGATGACCCCATCTTGGTCAATGCATCCGATGCAATCCGCAGTCCAGATACCATTTTGGATGTAAGCACCCGCTTCAACAAATTCAGCGGCTATGCATATTTCATCCGTTAAGATGATCGAGGCGTCAAGCTGAGGCATGACCTCAATGCTGAGCACATCGCTGTCATCGCAAATGTCATCGATGACGTACGTTACCGTGTATTCTCCGAGGGTGATGTCCAGATCCACTGCACCGGGGTCAAAGACGTTACCATTCAAGCACGTCGGACAGTTGGATGACCACGTTCCTCCGGGATCCGCAGCAAACAATTCAACAGGAGCTTCAGACTCACACAGCACAGGCAGGGCAGCGATTGTAGCATCCACCTCTGCACCAACATTTACGGTAGCCAAGATCGGCTCGCTGCATGCGTCGTTGAAGGTGAAGATCAAGTCCAATGAACCTACCTGATCGGCCGAGAAAACACCTGAATTCGCATTAACAATGCAGCCTGGACACAATTCTGAAGACCAAGTTCCTGTAATTCCGGTGGTGTATTCATCAGGAATGCCTGCATCGAAAACGTAATCAAAATTGAAAACGCTTCCTTCGCACAAATCAGGAGTGGATTCGACCGTTCCCGTAAGGACAGGGAGCAATTCGACCGTCCAAGTCGCTGTATCAGAACATAGCCCATCAGACACTCCATAGACCAAGTCAATGGCACCGTAGGCAGAACCATCGAGCGTGAGTAAACCATCCGGTGAAAGGCAACCGCCGCAGTCCGCTTCCCACTCTCCCCCTGGCGCGTCCGTATTGAATTGGAATTCTCCTATACTCGCACACAAGCTCGGCGGCACGTTGTCTGCCGAAATGCCTACGCCAGGGATTACATTCACCGTCACGGAGCTGTCAATGGGACAAAAAGAAGCGGGCGTGAACGTAACGACATAACTCCCTGTTTCACCGGCAGAAGGCTCGAAAAGCCCATCTGAAGTCATGCAATCTGTGCAATTCTCGACAGACCATTCACCAGGCATGTCCGAGAGCATTTGAACTTCTGACCCTTCGCAAACCGTATACGGCCCTTGAATGGTGCCCGAAGTAGGTTCTGAAACACCAATGACAATGGTGGTATCCCCAGGGCAAGCACCAACGGTTGTGAACGTCAGGAAGTTTTCTCCAAGATCTGCATTCGCTGAAGTAAAATAGCCATTGTTCGCCAAGCAATTTCCACAAGTGCTTGTCCAAATTCCAAATGCCGGCGAGGGATTGATGTCAAACACATCTCCGACGCACATGCTGAGCGGCGGGTCATTCAAGATGGGATGTGGATTGGCGATGATGGTCAGGTTCATTTGATCTACATCCGCAAAACAAGAGCCATCCAGGGTGTGGGTCACACTCAAAAAACCAGGTCCTGCCAACAAGGGGTCAAGGATGAGGGTCTCCGAATCGAAACATCCATCACACGCCACTTCCCATGTGCCAGAACCTTCCAAGGGTGTCAATTCAATCGGACCTCCTTCCACGCAAATGGGAGCTGGGTAGGTAAAGGCCGCATCCACATCGCTCACAGCAACGATTTCTATATCGTCCGATACGACCGGAACATAATCCCCTTCCGTTGGAGCTGGCCCTGAATAAGTGTCCACACAAAATTCAACCTCTCCCTCACTTCCTGATTCCAAGGTGAAAGGGCCGTAGACCGTTCCGTCATCCGAAGTGAAAGAGAGCTCTGTGGCCCCCCAACCGTTGTTGCCAGAGTCCATCATCATCAGGGTGTAACAGCCATTTTGGAGGCAAACATTGCTCGTAAAAGGTGCGCCTTCTTCCATGATTACCGCCCCGGCATCGCTCAGCAATACCCAATCGATTTGGTTGTTCTGGCTAAATGATCCCGTTGACGGAAGACTCACTGCAAAATCTGTGCAGAAGGTGCCGGCTGGCAATTGAGAAAACCAGCCCGTTACAGAAGTGCTCGAAGATGTGCAGAAGGGAAGGGTGTCCCCTATTCCAATCAATTCATCATTCTCGTACCACAGGGTGGTGCCGTCGACCACTTCACTCGAGGAAAATCGGAACGCGATGTTGCTTGCATTCCAATTGCCTGTATTGTACCCTGGAGCAGGAATTCCTACAGAACCGTCGATGTTTTGGATGCCCATCGTGGCATTCCCCCAAGTGCAAGCCTGCCGATTCGCCAAGTACAATTCAATCACATTGGTTCCTTCGTACAAAACTGCCTGAGCCGATACTTGTTGACTGGTGCAGCTGAATTGGCAAATGCTATTCCAACTGACCACAAATTGCCGACAAGGTGCCGACCCAAAAGTCCCATAACGCACGTCGCCGCATACCGATGGATTTAAATCAGAATGCACGGCTAGCACAGCATTCAATGGCGAAGCCGGGTTGGGAATCGGGCCATTCGGGTTATAACCCGCTGCTTCATTCAAGGTGAAGGAGAACCAACCATTGCTCGATATTCGGCATTCGGTGTAATTGTTGCCGAAAAAATTGAACGTAAATCCCAGTGGAATTGTACCGCTGTAAACATCATCCCCAGTGGCAATGGCCACATTGCCAGAGCTAAAGGGATAGGGCAGTGCGTAGGGAATGACATCGACATCGTATTCCGCTCCCCCACCGGAAGCAACCGATGCGATGCCCGGCGCCACAAGGGTGATGCAACTGTCTTCGCACGTCACTTCAATGTCTTCACCCAACTCGAAGGATCCAAATGTGGCACATTGCCCCCACAACGATGCAGTCGAAAACGAGGCGCTAAGCACACCAACCAAGCATAGCAGGCGGCCGAAATACGAATTGGTCATGGTTGAGAAGGAGTTATTTAGAGTCAGGCAAACGCCGAAAAGATAAGTTGAGCCGAATGAAGTAGCGACTGCCCAAGTTCAGACGCCTCAAACATGAAATTAGTTGCAACGGCGAAAGCCTTGCGCAACCTTTATTGATGCAAGGCGTTTTGAGCGTGTGAATTTGCAAATTGGATGCTTATTGGGCTGCCTGATCCTCGCCACAAGCGCACTGTGTCAGGTTGAAGACGATTTTGAGGTCAGGTATGAATCGCAACACAAAGGCGGCATCGTTTTCTTGGCCAATCACAGCCTTTCCTGCGATGGATCTGGAAGTTGCAACGCGGCGTTGGCTTCGATGCCCATTACTGGCGCTAATCAGGAAAACAACAACGCCTTCAACATGGTCTATGTGGACGTTGACAACGACCCGGGCACCTGGTCATCGTCCTCGGACAGTTTGTCGCTTGGAACTTGCGCAACCATTACCTGGGCTGGGCTGTATTGGGCCGGTCGGGTTGAATCGAATACGCCTCAATTTTCCGAACGCAATCACGTACAAATTCGGGCTAACGACGGGGCTTACATCTTGATCGAGGCGGACGAGTTAAGTGATTTCGATGGGGGCTATTTCGATGCCTATTTCTGTTTTAAAGAAGTGACCGATTGGGTAGTGAACAACCCCATTTCAACTCGATACACCGTCGCCAACGTGGTTGCTGATCAAGACAACGAGAATTGGGCTGGATGGACCTTGGTTTTGGCCTACGAAGATGCCTTAGAACCCATGCGCAACCTCACTATTTTTGATGGATTGGCGTTCATTTCCAGTGGAAATTCAGTAGTGGATGTGCCCATCAACGGCTTCATCACTCCCTTCATTGGTCCAGTGGACTTTGAGCTTGGCGTCATTGCTTATGATGGCGACCGAGGGTCGACGGGTGACCAATTGTCGTTCAACGGCTCTGGAAGTTTCGAAGTCATTGAAGACGCCACGCACGATTCAGGAAACGCATTCAACAGCACCCATTCCCGAGGAGGAGTAATCCAACCGTGGAGGATTCCGTCAGCCAACAACACATTGGGGCATGACGCGAACATTTTCCAACCAGACAACAGTGATTTCGACTTCCTTTCCAATGGAGCTTCCGGTGCTGTGATCCGCATGTCCACTGGAGGCGAGTCCGTGATGGTCCAAACGGTCACTTCGGTGATCGATGTGTTCGAGCCCGATTTGAAAGCGACGGTCTACATCTCCGACTTGAACGGAGGATTGGCAGAACCAGGAGACATCCTGGAATACGTCGTTGTCGGAAAAAATCTCGGTTCCGATTCATCCACTGGGACCTACATGACTGACACATTGGATATCCGGACGTCGTTTGTCCCTGGCTCGCTCGAAATGCTGACCGGCTCCAATGCAGGGCCGCTTTCAGATGATCAGGGAGACGACCAAGGCGAATTTGACTCCGGAGTCCAGGCAGTGAGGGTTCGTGTGGGCGAAGGAGCTGGCTCGGCGATTGGAGGAGAATTGATCAATAACCCTACAGGAGCTGATAGCGTTGCCTTCAAATTCAGGGTGCAACTGACTGAAGATTGCCTGATTCTTCAATGCGACGGGGTGCTGAGTGGCGTGTCATACATCTTTGGCGATGGAGCCATTTCGGGCAACAGCCAATCCAACAACGGGTTGAGCGCACTGGTTGATGCCAACGGCTGTCCATTGGCCATGGTGACGGAAGTGGAAGTGGCTACGGGCTCTTGTCCACCTGTAAGCGTAGAACCCATTGGCACAGTCTGTCTAGGGGATGACGTGCAACTGGCTGTTCCCGCATTTGATGGAAATCCGTTGGCTGAAGCCTTGGCCAATTATTCTTGGACTGGACCCGGTGGCTTTACCAGCAGCAACTCCATCGCCTACCTCCCTGAAATTGCCGTCGAGAACGGAGGCCTTTACGAGTTAGAACTCACATTTACCGGTTTGGATTGTTTGCTGAATTCGGCCGATTACGACCTGGATGTTCACGTTCCAGAACCCAGCTTCATCGCCCCAGACACCACGTGTTTTGATGGCCATGCTTTGGACTTCATCGGAGAAGGAGCTGCCTACGCCGGTTCGAATTTCACGTGGACCTTTGAAGGCGCCGAGAGCGTTACAGGCACCGGAGTTGCTGGCATTCAATTCGATGCTCCAGGCTGGCATGGAATTGAACTCGCCTTGACGGAGTTAGGCTGTACAAGCACCTACATCGACTCGGTCTTCTTGGAGGCGACCCCTGATTTACCTCCCTTCCCTATCAGTGGCCTTCCTGCCTCCGGGTGCTCTCCCCTTCTTGTTCAACCTTCATCCGCTGCGTCCGTTCCCATTGCCATCCTTTGGAATTTTGGTGACGGCCAGCTTTCGACGGCGGAAGAGCCCATCCACGTTTTTGAAGCCCCCGGATCCTACGACATCACAGTGAGCGCAGTGACCTTAGGGAATTGCCCAGCGAGCGTCTCGTTTGTGCTGACCAATGCCGTGACGGTTTATCCAGATCCCGTTGCAGGTTTTGAGCTCGAACCCCACGTCGTCGATGTGCTGGCAGGTACCGTTCAGATAACGTCGCAAGCATCATCGGGAGTCCTTGTGACCTACTGGATGTCGGATGGAGGAAGCTTGAGCCAACCCAGCGGACAATATACTTTTACCGAAGGCGGCTCATTTGACGTGGTCCAAACCGTAGTGGATGAAAACGGATGCGTCAGCACTGCCAGTGGAGAAGTGAACGTCAACGGCACCATATTTTTTGCTCCGACTGCCTTCACTCCCGATGGCAATGGCATCAACGAGGTTTGGCGTCCTGAGGTGACGGGAGTGCTGGAGTATCGGCTGGAGGTTTACAACCGATGGGGGGAATTGATTTGGTTTTCTGAAAATCCCGATGAACCGTGGCAAGGAAATGTACAAGGTGGAGCTCATTATGCACAAGACGGCGTTTACTCCTGGCGTGTAAGGTATACAGACCAACTCCGGTACCCTCGATTCATTGAGGGAACGGTTTGGCTCATTCGCTAATCGACTTGCACATCTCCTCATTCCGTTCATTGTGAGCATCGTCCAACGTAACTTCGCATCATGGCCCGCCTGAAATTGATCATCGTGCTTTTTACTGCATTCATGTGGTGGGGCTCATTTGAGGCTTGGTGCCAAACGGACACTGAGTTTTGGTTCGTGGCTCCAGAGGTGTGGGCTGGACACGGTGACGCACCCATCGTCCTTCGTTTTGCCACACTTGATGCAGCTGCAACGGTTACCGTGTCTCAACCTGCCAATGCGGCATTTCCAGTTCAAACACTCAACATCGCAGCCAATGGTTCTGCCACGCTGGATTTGACACCTTGGATGGGCATGGTGGAGAACAAACCCGTCAACACCATTCTTAGTTACGGCCTTCACATCACCTCAACAGCAGACATCACAGCTTACTATGAGGTCAACCACATCAACAACCCGGACATCTTTACGCTGAAGGGGAACGCAGCGCTTGGCACGGAATTCTACACTCCTTTTCAGACTTTCTTAAGCAACAACTACAACGAGTCCAAATCAGGTCTTGACTTGGTAGCCACAGAAGATGGTACCTCCATCACCATAACTCCAACTCAAGCGCTCGCGGGCTATCCAGCCGGCATCCCTTTCACCATCACCATAGACCAAGGGGAGACGTTTTCGCTTCGGGCTGCGAGCGTCGCTGCGGCAAACCACCCGGCGGGCACGCACATCACGAGTTCAGCTCCCATCGCCATCACGATGAGCGACGACTCCATTGTTGGTTCTCCCTATGGTGGCACTTGTTTCGATTTGCTGGGCGACCAATTGATTCCCGTTTCGGTTGCAGGCACAGAATACATCGCAATCAAAGGTCCTGCCCTGAACGGGCCGGACAAAGTGTTCATCCTTGCAACAGAGGATGGCACCGACGTTTTCATCAATGGCATCCAATTTAGCACGCTCAACGCCGGAGAGACATATACCCATTCGTTGCTCGCTGATGTGGCGTACTACACAACATCTGCGCCAGTGGTAGTTTTGCACCTCACCGGGGTCAGTTGTGAAGTGGCCGGCGCCATTCTGCCCCCCTTGATTTGCACAGGATCGGACGAAGTGGCCTTTGTTCGTTCCACCAATGCAGATTTCGCCTTGAATTTATTGGTGCAATCGGGTGCCGAAGCTGGATTTACATTCAACGGCAATCCGGCTTGGATCCCTGCCGCAAATTTCACTGCGGTTCCCGGTACGGGTGGAAGCTGGCTCTATTGCCAAATCACAGCGACTGGCTTTGTACCAAACCTACAATCTTCCCGCGTTGCAAATTCTCTGGGGCGATTCCACCTCGGAACCATTAACGGCTCCAGCAGCAGCTATGCGAGGTATGGCTATTTCAGCGATTTCAGGAAGTACTACCACCAGACCTTGGTCTCCGATGACGAGCTCTGTGCGGGTGAGTCTGTTACCCTCTCAGCCGAGGAAATTGTGGGGGCCACTTACGAGTGGACTGGACCAGGAATGTTCAATGCGAGCACCGCTGTCATTGAGTTGGGTCCCCTGACCCTCGACGATGCCGGAGACTACATCGTTTCAGGCTTCGCAGGCGAATGCCCGATTGAGCCTGACACGTTAACCTTGGTCATCGTTCCTGGCCCCGACGCCCCCCTTGTGGAGTATGCCGATATTTGGTGTCCAGGTTCTGAAATCACATTGACCGGGACAGGCTCTGGAGAAACCTGGACTTGGACTGGACCGTCGGGCAACCTCGACGAGGATTCCAACACCCTGACCGTTGCCGAACCTGGAGTCTACTCCGCTACGAATCAAAATGGCAATTGCATTTCTATTCCAACGGAAGTTAACTTGGAATTCTCTTCAGCTGAAGTTGTTCAAATAGCTGATAATCAAGTTCCTGTTTGCGAAGGAAGTGACTGGTACTTCACCTTGTCCAGCTTGGGCGAAGGCGACTGGGTTTGGACAGGGCCGAATGCCTTTGAATCGGCGGGGCCAGCGCTTGAGCTGAGTGCCGTTGCAAGTTCCGACAACGGTTGGTATGTGCTGGGTGGAGAATCAGGTGGCTGCGAGGTTCTTCCTGATTCGATTCAGCTGGTCGTCATTGAGCCGATTGCACTCGCGTTGACGGTGCCAGATTTGGCCTGTTCTTCAGAACTCATTGCCTTGCAAAGTGATGATCCATTCGGCGGAACTTGGGAAAGCGACTGTGGTGGGTGCATCGTTGGCAATGAATTCAGCGCGGAAAATGCGGGTGAAGGCGTTTGGACCGTGACCTACACATCTGCGAGCGTCTGCGAAGAATCAGAGACCGCTGAGTTGGAAGTGCTACCGACCCCATCTGCTGAGTTCAATTCTCCACTTGATGCCTGTTTAGGGCAAGGAGATGTGCCGATTTTGGCCCTCAATGGAGGCGGAACATGGAGTGCTGATTGCGGCGAATGCCTCAATGAATTCGGGGTATTCAATACGGCAACGGCCGGGGAAGGAATCTGGAACGTGACCTATGCTTTAGACGGATTGTGCCCAAACAGTGAAACAGGAACCTTCGAAGTGACCCCCAATGCATCGAGTTCATTTACCAGCGTTCCGGTGGCCTGTGTGAATGCGAATCCGCTGGTGCTCCTTGCGGATGTAGCAGGTGGGACATGGACGTCATCCTGCGGCACTTGTTTGGAAGCAGATGGAACCTTTGCACCCGGGAACGCTGGCGTCGGGAGTGTCGAAGTCGCCTACACCATTCCTGGGGCCTGCGGCTCATCGACATCCAATGAAATCAACGTTCTGCCCCTACCCGATGCGGATTTCACCCTAAGTCCGTCAGATGGATGTGCACCGTTGTGGGTTGACCTTTCTGCATCTGGAGCCACGGGCAATGCCTCATGCTCTTGGGGCTTCACTGGCAATGGTGAAAACAGCACAGAGAGCTGGGCATGCGGTGAGGCCTCCCATGTCTTCAACGCTCCTGGCTGCTATGACATCACCCACGCTGTGACGGACAACAACGGATGCACGCAAGTAGTGACCTTGGAGCAAGTGGTTTGCGTTTCGCCTTCCCCCTCCTCCAATTTCACCTACTCACCAGCCCAGCCAGAATGGGCTGATGAATCCGTGGACTTCAGCGCCACAGCGGGACCACTGCCCAACGTTTCATACAGTTGGTCCCTGGACGACGCATCCACCAGCAATGGACCGGAGTGGTCAGCAGCTCCGAGTGAATTCAACGATAGCCCCTGGTATGTTTGCCTTTCGGCACTTGATGACTTGGGATGCGAGAGCACCACTTGCACGAATGTGTCCTTGGCCTCAGGCATGTCCGCTTACGCACCCAATGCCTTTACACCCGATTCAGACGGAATGAACGACGCCTGGAGGGTGGTGCTCGGAGGAGACGTTGCAGAACTCGAATTGACTGTTTTTGACCGTTGGGGCGTGGTTACGTTTTACACCACGGAACTCGCGCATTGGTGGGATGGTCGAGTGAGAGCCGGAACGCATTATGCGCCCAATGACGTGTACTTGTGGAGGGGAATCGTACGGGATTCTCAAGGCAACGCGCGGCGCATTTCAGGTCACGTCACGCTCATTCGCTGAGGAACCGCCGTAAAGTAGAACAAGTTCCATGCCGCTGTCCGTCTCCATCCAATGATCAGTTTGTGGCGGAATGCTGCATGAATCGCCTGTTCGAACCAAGACTCGCCGATCACCGAAAATGATGGCACCTTCCCCTTTCAATACCCGAACATGCTCCCACCGGTCATGCTGGTGTGAACGGCCATTTCGCTCAAAACCGAGTCGCTCCACAACGGGTTCGCCTCCGATTGCGGCCAGCACCTCAATCCATCCAAAGGAAGTCAACTTGCGGTTCAGGTGTGCCTGATTCATTTGACTAAATTAGCTCAAAACTGAGTGGATGAAAATTCCAAAAGCATGGTGTTTCTTGTGGATGGGTCTCTGGTGTTGCGCCCCCACTGAAAAGGAAGTTTCCGATGAGCCACCCGGGCGAGGATTCGAAATCGAGGCCCGTATGGAGCCTCTTTTATCAGGTGGAAATCAATTGATCATTGACCTCATTCCTGACGCCGGTAACTTCGTAGTTTCGCCCCTCTCCCAAGACGATTTCTACGGGCGTGTTCAACTGGAGTTCGATACCATCGTGCTCGCCTCGGATCAACATTGGACCGAATTGCCTCCATCGAGGGCCTCGTGGGATGAGTTTTCCGAGAGCCTAGTGCGATTCGTGCAAACACCAACCCGATTTTCTGTTCCTCTCAACGCCGCATTTGCGCAGGATTTTACTTCTGAAGCCAAGGTGTTTTTTGTGATTGAACCACAGTGCATTCCCTACGTCAGCACGTTAACCGTGAAACAGGTTGGTGGGACAATGTCTGCGCAGGTCACTTCCATTGAACCAGCAATTTGATATGGCAGCAACTTCAACCACTTTCATTCCTCTAGGGTTCAATGCACCCGAATTCGCCTTGAATGACACCCGCACAGGCGCTTTGATTCAATCATCCGACTATTTCGGTAAAGGTCCAACCGTGGTCGCTTTCCTGTGCAACCACTGCCCCTTTGTCATCCATGTGCTTCCTGATTTTGTCCTTTTTGCAAAGGAAATGCAAAGCTTAGGGGTGCATGTATTGGCCATCTCCAGCAATGATGCCAACGCCTATCCCCAAGATGGACCTGATGAAATGGGGAAAGTGGCACGGCAGTTGGATTTTTCATTTCCCTACTTGTTCGATGAAGACCAATCCCTCGCGCGGGCTTTTGACGCGGCTTGCACTCCGGACTTCAGTGTGTTTAACGCGGACAATCAATGTGTTTACCGAGGTCAATTCGATGGAGCTCGCCCCGGAAATGATATACCAGTTACTGGTGAAACGCTGCGAATGGTGATTTCCAAGGTTCTTCTTGGCCATTCGTTGAAGGAGATTGCTCAACCCCCTTCGATTGGATGTTCCATCAAATGGAGGGCATAGATCGGACGTAGACCAGGGATAGCTGCTGGCAAGCAACCCTTGCCTCGGCACTGAACGTGCTTCAGGCACTGCGTTGATTGGGGCTTCTAAACCGTGGCTTGGCCTCGGTATGATGCCTGGCGTGTTTCATGGACCTCCCCTTGACCCGTTTCCGCCACATTTCAAAGGAACTTCGCTTCATAAACTTCCGCATCACTGCCCTGACCTCGTTTTCAGACAAACCGAATTGAGCAAAAATGGCATCGAACGGAGTTCTGTCCTCCCAAGCCATTTCAATGATGCGGTCCACATCATCCCCCTTCAGGCCATTCAACATTTTTACAGTGGCACGCATCGCACAGATTAAACAATCCACTCCACGCTCCTGTTCAATGGCTTCAATTCTTTTGGACGCAACTCCTTCCCTGCCTAAATTCAAAACTTAAATCTCAAATCCCGATGAGCCTCGTTCTTCCCTCTGCCTTGCTTCTGATTCTTGTTGCGGCAGAGGCGTTCATTTTGAGTTGGCATCAGAAAAAGTCTATTCCGTGGCGGCAGTTGGTGTTCAATATGAATTCGGGCCATGTGATTTTGTGGATGTTCCGGGGATTGGAAGTGGCAGCATTTCATTTTGTTTTTGAGCGATTTTCGTTGAACCTCGTCGCCAACTGGAAATATGGGATGCTCTTCGCGTTGGCATTCATTGCTTGGGACTTTTGCTTCTATTGGTTGCACCGACTGCACCACCACATCGGCATTTTGTGGGCCGTTCACGTAATCCACCACGAAGGGGAGCACTTCAGCCTGTCTTTGGGCATCCGCAACAGCTGGTACAGTTCCCTTACTTCCATTCCCTTCTTCTTGATCCTTGCTCTTGTCGGTATACCAACAGAGGTTTTCGTTGCTGTTGGCGCCATTCATTATTTTGTCCAATTTTACAACCACAACGCGCTCGTCAACCGGTCTGGCTTGCTCGAATCGTTCATGATCACTCCTTCACATCACCGCGTTCATCATGGGAAAAACGCCCCTTATGTGGATCGAAATTTTGGAGGAACGCTGCTGATTTGGGACAAGTTATTCGGGACATTCCAGGCTGAATTGGATGACTGCCCCATTCAATTTGGGACTCACGATCACGTCGCTACAAACGACATCATCGCAGCAAACAACTTGCCCTGGCTCAAGCTCCTCGGCATCCAACTGCCTGTCATTCCCCCCGTCTATCGAACCTTAAAGCCTGCGATGATCTGGAGCTCCGGAGTCCTCTCCTTTGTCCTGTTTCTGATGTACCTTCACGCAGAGATTCATTGGCCTCCTTTGGATCGCAATGTCCTATTTGCTTACGGCATTGGATCGGTGATTGCAGTCGGTGGTTTGTCAGAAGGGCGCAAATGGG
Source organism: Flavobacteriales bacterium (assembly GCA_036825655.1). Lineage (GTDB taxonomy): Bacteria > Bacteroidota > Bacteroidia > Flavobacteriales_D > Sanyastnellaceae > JALQTD01. The sequence continues at coordinate 14,513 of DAISXU010000020.1, forward strand.
GTCAATGGAGTTGGACGGCCGTTCAGGCCATGGCCATCATCGCTTGTGCCATGCTCGAGTCCTGGCAATCCCCCTTCCTTATGATTTGGATTGGGATTTCATTTTTGCATTCCATTGGAACATGGAGGAAGGCCATGTGGGCCAAGGTTCCGACAATTGCTCCTTCAGTTGCGCGTTAGACCAAGGCGTGTACTGGGCAGGTGAGCGATGCCTTGTGCTTGCCTCATTCAGCGTGGCAGATGCCGATCCCTCTACACTAAAGTGAAGGAATAGATTCTCAAGCACTCCAGCGCGATCCCGGATCAAATCTTCAAATCTGACAACGACACAAGGCAACACGGGACACTCCACCAAGTTCATTTGAAGGTGGTGGCGCCAATCTTCCAACAACCGATGCACCTCATTGCGCTCTTCACCTGAAAGCGGCACATCGGTGGCAAGCAATAACAACTGCTTGAACAACGCCTCCGTGGACGGAAACACCTGCAAAGGATCGCGATCAATGACCACGGTCTGCGCATCTGGGAATTCTTCAGCCAACGCTCTAAGCTTGGGAATCATCAAGGGGTTCTTTGAAACAAACCGGATTTCCTCCGCATGATGCAATCCGTGTAGGTGCCGCTGCACCAATCGCCGGTAGCGCTTCATGATCCTTTTCTGACGCGCTTTGGGCACCGCTTGATCCAAGCGCAACAACGAGCGAAATACAGGCGATTCAGGGAAGAAAAAACTGAGGTAAGCTGAGGAAAAGCTCCACATCAAAGCTAGATCGTCCTCTTCTACTTGGGCCATTCCCGTGCGATGAATGGCATCCAAATCAGCCAACAGTGCATCCGTCCAGCGTGCCCAACGCCTCCGAGCAGCATCCGATGCCATACACCAAAACCAACGGCCCAGTCGTTTCTGCAGAATTGACGGGGCCAAAAGGGACTCCCAAAGGGCCATGGCAGTGATGCCTCCATTCCCTTCCACGAGTCCATGAAGCAGGTTGGTGGTTCCAGTACGAGGAAGCGAGACCACAAATACAGGCCTCATCACAAGCCGCTTTCGAAAGTTTGGGAAGAACACCCAATCGAGCAGAAGGCACGCATTGTTTACAGCACATAAGAAGCCAAAGAATGGCACCAACCAGGCGGTTTGAACAAATCGATGCCAGCGCCACGCACGCATGCTATCGCGCTTGAGAGAAAACCAATGGCGCAGCATACTAGCCATGGTGGTAAAGCAACGAGCCGATGGCGAATCCTGCAGAAGTTCCGCAAAGCAAAACGGTCTGGTTCGACGTGAGCCCCTTGTTAACCAATACATGATGCAAAGCCATCGGAATAGACGCAGCGATGCAATTCCCCGTTTCTGAGAGGATGTTGATTACCCGCTCCTCTGGCACCTGAGAAATTTTTGGGATGATGCCCAGACCGGTTTTTGATGCTTGATGTGGAACAACCCAATCCACGTCGCTCCATTCTATGGGCAATTTGGAAAAGAAATCGCGCATGAATCCCGGCACATGCTTTAATGTCAATCGCAGCAACTCCTTACCCTCCATTTGAAAGGTATGGAGCTGCGGATCGTAAGGGTAATCCGCAATCCATCTGGACACCCCTCCACCAGGAAGGGAGGCACCGTGACGGCCTTCCGTGAATGTCCGATGTTGGTAACGAACTACTCCCGAAGCTCCGCTTGGATCCTCGCTCAATACAATTGCAGCCGCACCATCCCCAAAAAGCGACATGACTTCCCAGTTTTCCTTACCTAGCCCGAAACTCGCCACCTCTGACGCAACGATGAGGACATGACTCCGCGCTGGGGAACGCAGCATTTCCGCCGCAAGATGAAACGCCGTGACAAAACTTAAGCAAGTCGAATTGACATGAAATGCCTCACAACGAGCTTCCTCTCCCCCGGACATAGCGGCTAAAGTGAGTGCCGCTTGAGAGGGAACAATCTGATCAAAACTCGCACCTGCCGTAAGGACGACGTCCATGTCCGCTAGAGAAAGGCCACACGCAGCCAAGGCCTGTTCTGCTGCCCTAGCCCCCATGTATGCAACGTTTTCAGAAGTGACATGATGCCGCTTCTGAACGCCTGAATGTTTCAAGCTCCAACCCGCAGGGATTCCATGCTCTCGTTCTAAATCTGACGATTCAACTTTTGCAGGAAAGTACACACCGGAGCCCACGATGCGGCAGGGAGAATCAATGTTTGGAAAGGACACGTCTGAATTTGGTGCCGGCATGGTGATGAAGGGATTGCGAAGAAGTTAAGGAAACCTCATGAATTTTAAGGTTTGACATCAACTCCTGCAGTGCAACTTTGGCATGCGGATACAACTCGGGTGGATCGATGAAAACTTCCAACTCGAATTGGGTCGTTTGACGAATTTGATAGTGCTCGATGCCTGGATGTGAAGCGATGATTGCACGGCGAATGAAATCCGGAAAAACCCTGCGTCCACCTGGAAATTCCAACACATCATCCATGCGGCCTTCGATTTGAGAAACAGCCTGCATCTTGGAGCCACAACTGCATTCGGTCGCGTGCAAAATGTCGTTCATTCGGTAGCGAACAACAGGCTGTGTGCTGCGTTGGCAGTCGGTCACGATGGGAACGAATCGGGTGCCATCCAACCACACCTTTTCAACAATCAGCCAATCTTCATTCAAGTGAATGTTTCCTTGAGAGCAGGTTTGCCCCAGTAACCCCTCCGTGCATTGATAGACCTGTCCAACTTTCACCAGGAAAGCCCTTTCCAGGCATTCCTGATCTTCTGGGCTAAGCACTTCAGCAACTGAAATGACTTGGGCTGGTTTAATCCGGAGCACACCTTGAGCTTGTGCCTTCGCCAACAACACGAGCAAGCTGGGTTGACCGACCAAAACATGGGGCTGAAGTGAATTCAACCGTTCCATGTGCTTTTGGAGGGATTCGAGCAAATCGAAGAAGCTGAATTGAACCAACTTGGAACCCACAGCAGTGTACAAGTTGCTGTTTGCCCGAAGAAAAAAAGCAACGCGCCTTGGCCGCCAAGACCATCCCAAAATTCGCTGCAGCACGGCCGCTACCCAAAGCGCCCGTTCATCATCCGAAGCCAAAAACAACCCGCGATTTCCCGATGTCCCGGATGAAAGCCCGACGGTAATGCCATTCAACATCGGGGAAAAATCCCGTTGAGTCTCCGCCTTAAGCGCCACGTTCATGGCCTCTTCCCGGTTCATCCCAACCGAATTGATGGCATTGAAATACCTCATGAATTCTGCCTTTTCAATGACATCAAAGGAGGAATGCGGAACTTGAGCCTGATCGCAATAATGTGGCGAATGCACGAGCACCCTCTTCTGAAACCTCCGCCACATGCGCTCTTGGTGGCGTGCAGGATTGCGTTGGAAGCTCCGACGAGAAAACCACAGTTTCAAGGCCCCTTTGCCGATGGCCCATTTGAAGGACAAGTCTTTCACCATGATTTTCCTTCGTCTACCCAAGATGATGCCTTCGGGCAGTGCGTGCCAACAAGAGGAACATCCGGCGATGCCTCATGGAATTTTCTCAACCGAACTAAGGTAGCCTGGTACGCCGACCAATCGTCGAAAAACAACCGGACTATTGGATGAGGCAAGGCACCTTCAGATACGGCCCTGAAGTTCCAGAAAGCGTCCGCGGCAAGGAAAACAGGGCCCGATGTCGTCGCTAACAAAGCTCCCATTTGGCCTGCTGCATGTCCTGGAACAGAAAACACCTGGATGCTGCCATCACCAAAAAGGTCAAAACCCGGCCCCAAGTGCTCATGTTCCACAGGGTTTGCAAGCTCAAAGGCCCTCCACCGCTTTGTCCAATCTTCCGGAAAAAGCCCATGCAGAAGTCCTTTCGCAACCGCCCTCCAGCGAGGTGTTTTCTGAAATTGCTGCACAGCAGCTTGGGAAGCCCAAATTTCCGCTTGGTGAAAATCACGCAGTCCGCCCACGTGATCGGCATGCAAGTGAGAAAGCAAAACGTGTTTTACCTCAGCAGCATCAACTTGCTGATGCGCCTCGTCACATGGCAAAATCTCCACCTCCGTCAAGCGGGCGTACAGGCGATTGGGCCAGTAGCGAGTCTCCTGATGAAAACGAGCTGTATACCCCGTATCGAATAGCACCAGCCCATGGGTGGGATGGTGGATTTCTGCCCACAATGCATCGAACCGAATGCGCTGGCGCTTGTCGCCTTTTACTGCATGGTGCGCGGATGCCCAACAATGGCCCGAACGCTTCAAATGCACGTTTACGAGGTTGTTCATGCCTTGCGTTTTTCGTGCCATTCAACAAACTCGGCGAGTGCTTCCTCCACTGATTGCCGAGGTACGTAGTTCAACAGCCTTTTCGCTTTGGTGATGTCTAAACTGAACGACTTGATCAACGTACCCACACCATAGACAGTCAGCGCCGGTTCAAGGTTCCCATTGAACCACTTGGCATGCCATTCCATTCCCCTTGCCACCGCAAGCACCACCCAACCGGCCACACTTCTCTGAAGCGGATCCAATTTCAAGTCTTGGAACACGGCGTCCATGGTTGGCCAGAGCATCACAGGCGCTCCGTTCGATAAGTTATATACCTGATTCAAGGCATCACCTTGCGCATCAAGCCCCAGAAGGACAGCGTCGACTGCGTTGGCAACAGGGGTCAAATCCACCACGTTTCTTCCTTGTCCCATCCTCCTCAATTTCCCTTCGGCCTGGGCCCGAATCAACCGGGGCATGATGACCGTATCCCCTCTACCTATGAGCGCCCTGGGCCGAAATATAACATACGGAATTCCGGAAGCCATCACTTCCAATTCAGCTGCGCGTTTGGTCCGTGCATAGGCGTTGATTGGACGTGGGAGCGGCATGTCCTCTGTTACCTCAAGTTGATCCTTCAATGCGAAATACAAACTCGGCGTTGAAATGAATACGAACTTGGACACCCCCCTTGCTTTCGCTTGTTCGATGAGCAATTGGGTGGCAACCACATTGGAAAGGTGAAAGGCCTCCTCTGTTCCCCACGGCGAACTCAATGCGGCAGCATGAATGACTTCAGAAACTTCTCCGTTCTCGAACAACTCCTGAACAAATTCAGGTTGAGTCAAATCGCCAAGCAGGTAGCTCACCTGAGGCAATGAAACAGAGGCATCCGGCTTCAAGGTACGGCCCGTGGCAACCACCTGGACACCCTCCAGTTGAACCAGCGCCTCGACAATGCGCGAACCCAAAAAACCGGTCGCCCCGGTCACCAAGATACGCCGCGGCATGCCCCTAACTCCTTTTCCTTCCATGTCCTAAATGTATCCCATCAGGGTGAGAAGTTGACCTCGCGGTGAATCATGATGTACATTCGATTCATGAAAGCGACCTGGAGGATTGCCATTGTTGGAGGCGGGGCGGCAGGTTTTTTCGCAGCGCTTTCCGCTTCCAAACACCACCCCCACGCCGAAGTTGTTCTTTTTGAAAAGTCATCCAAACTGCTTTCCAAAGTGAAAATCTCGGGTGGCGGAAGATGCAATGTCACGCACGCCTGCTTCGCAGCAAGCGCTTTGGCTAAAAACTACCCGAGAGGCGGTAAGTTCTTAAAAAAGGCCTTTGAAAATTTTCAGGCACAAGACACGGTCGATTGGTTTGAAAAAAGAGGGGTTCCTTTGAAAGCTGAAGCGGATGGACGCATGTTCCCGAGGAGCGACTCTTCTCAAAGCATCATCGACTGCCTTCTCTTAGAAGCACAAAAGGCTGGCATTGCCATTCGGCTGAATGCATCCATTCAGAAGGTATTGATGGCCTCTGCAGGATTTGAATTGAACGGCGAACGATTCGACCGCGTCATCGTTGCCACCGGTGGGAGTCCTAAATCTTCTGGATTTGATTGGTTGAGGGACATCGGGCATAAAATCATCGAACCTGTCCCATCGCTTTTCACCTTCAACATTCCGAAGAACACCATCATTCAGCTCATGGGCGTAGTGGTGCCAAATGCCATTGTGAAGGTGCAAAAGTCTAAGTTGGCCAGTCAAGGCCCTGTTTTGGTCACCCATTGGGGGCTTTCGGGACCTGGCGTACTGAAACTTTCGGCTTGGGGCGCAAGGGATTTGGCCCAAATGGAATACACCTTTAACATTCAAGTGAATTGGCTCGGCCGACAGAATGAAATCGAAATTGCGGAAGAACTCGAGGAGCACATACGCCGTGAAGGCAAGAAGAAAATAACCAATGCCTGCCCTTTTGACTTGCCCAAAAAGTTTTGGCTCTACATCCTCGAAGAAGCCGGCATAGGAGCTGATTCCATAGGAATTGAACTTTCTAAAAAGTCAAAAAACCGGTTGATCAACCAACTCTTGAATCAGGAATTTGCAGTGAGGGGAAAGACCACCTTCAAAGAAGAATTTGTTACCTGTGGGGGCATTGACTTGAGCCAAGTTAATGTGAAGAGCATGGAAAGCACTGTCGTGCCTGGCTTGTACTTCGCAGGTGAAATTCTCGACATCGACGGCATCACAGGTGGCTTCAATTTTCAAGCGGCCTGGACAACCGGTTTCATTGCTGGCCAATTGAGCTAACTCCCTTGTCAATCTCGCAGCACGAGCCAGCTGAAACCAACGGCCGTGTAGTTCATTTCGTGATTCACGCCTAAGCCAAAACTGAAATCCCATTGCCACTGGTCACTGGACAACCAAGTGAATCCCGCATCCAAGCTCGTTAGTTGGTATCCAGAACGCAAGTCCCACTCCCCATAAGGCTCAATGTAAACGCCCAACTGGTCATTCACGGAACGGGCAACAGAAAAGGCATACGTTGCAGTCCATCTACCGGACAACAAGTCCGCACCGACGTTGTACCCCACAGCCCACACAGAACCGAGATCATGGCTAACGCAGAGTTTGTGGACCATGCCCAACTCGTAATTTGTGAAGGACTCATTTCCCGTAGGAAGGACGGCATGTCCCAAGTAAGCCAACTCAGTAAAACTTCCTTCACGGCTCCACAGCTGGACTTTCGCTCCCACTTGTAAATCGCTCGTCCCCTGCGAGGCGCTCTCACCTGCCCCCCATCCCAAGAGGCTGCTTTGACCCAGTTCATGCACGATTCTCAATTCGACTTGGGGATGAAGGCCCAGTCGAAACAAGGAATTGGGAAGGGCAATATCACGCTGGGTGCCACCAAATCCTGGCGTCCAAGTGCTGGAAATGCCACATTCCCATTGGAAGGCGCCTTGCGGGATTACAGTCGAACTTTCAGTTTGATCGGGTCGATCAGTAACAATGGTCTGTGACCAAGTGGAATTGAAAATGAATAAAGAAGCCAAAAGTCCGAGGATCCGATGAGTTGTCATGCCTCAATGCGCTTTGGAGATAAAAAGTTGCAAGTTAGAGGAATCCACACACCCGTTCTCGCTGGGGAATGGACCAAGTGACTTGAACCCATTCGAAGTTGGGTAAATACCCAAATCGGTTTAGATTTGGCCATACCGCCCTCAAAAATGCACCTTCCATGAAGGACTTGAAGTACTTATTTGCCTACACCGTTCCTTTGTTCACGCTGATTTCCATTGAATCGAGTGGGATTTGGACGTACTCCGCTGTTTTTTATGCCTTCATCGGAATCCCATTGATGGATTTGCTTGCAGGCGAAGACGAAAGGAACCTGACGCCTGATGAAACGGAGGCGAAAAAGGTGCATTGGATTTTCAATGCCATGCTCTTCTTGAATTTACCAATCGTTTTTGGCTTATTGTGGCATGCCTTTGCGACCATTCAGAGCACCGAATTCGCGGCATATGAGTTGGTCGGTCTCACGCTGTCAACGGGGATCCTGCTGGCCACCAATGGCATCAATGTCGCCCATGAACTGGGCCACCGAGAATCGCTGCTGGAGCGACTGATGAGCAAAGCCCTGTACATGCCTTGCCTGTACATGCACTTTTACATCGAGCACAATTTTGGCCACCACATCCACGTCGCTACCCCGGAAGATGGGGCCTCAGCGAAATACAACCAAACTGTCTACTCCTTTTGGTTCACCTCCGTTACCAAGCAGTACGTTAGTGCGTGGAAGCTCCAATTGCGGCAGCTAAAATTGAGAGGGCATTCGCTTTTGTCGATGAAAAATGACATGCTCTGGTACCACCTGATTCAGCCAGTTTACCTGTTGAGCGTTGGCTGGTTGATGGGGGAACCGGTGTTTTGGTTTGCGTTCTCCGTCGGAGTGGTGTCCTTTCTCTTTCTTGAAACCATCAATTACATCGAGCATTACGGCCTTCGAAGAGACCAAACAACTTCCGGCCGTTACGAAAGGGTACGCCCCCATCATTCGTGGAATTCCAACTTCACCATCGGACGCATCACCTTGTATGAGTTAACACGGCACAGTGATCACCACTTCATCGCAGCAAAAAAGTACCAAGTTTTGGACAGCCACAAGGGATGCCCAACGTTGCCCTTCGGATACCCCACCTCCATCTTGATGAGCCTCATTCCCCCTTTGTGGTTCAAGGTCATGAATCCTCGGGTACCCAGCGAAATGAAAAAAATCGCTGGCCATGTTTGAGTCGAAGCCACTTTTTGGAAAAAGCACCAAAGACCACATTTTAAAAACGAGCCTTGAACTGTTCAACACTCGCGGTTTTGGATTTGCAACAACTGCATCCATTGCAGAAGCGGCTGAGGTTTTGCAAGGAACTTTGTGGTACCACTTCAACGCGAAAGAGGATATACTCCAAGTTCATTTGCAGTGCTTTCAGGATGCCTTCGAAACAACCAATCAAGGATCCAAATCACAAGACCCCAACGAGGTCATTGCTGCAATTTTCAGGGCCTATGCCCTGATTTGGGATTTTCGGTACCTCTTGCGCGACGATTTCAGGCACCAAGTTGAGGATTGTTCAGCCATCGAAGCCATGAATGCATCTGTTGACGATTGGACGGCAGAACGGATGGCGCATGCTCAGCACCTCAATTTGATCCAGATGAATTCTTCCGAATTGGAAGACAAATCTGAAATCATCCTGCTCATTGGCAGGTATTGGTTGGATTTTTCTGCCAAAAAATACCCCCATCATCCGCAGGCCCTTCTGAGGCTGAAGGGGCTACGCCACATCATCAACGTCATCGAACCTTACCTGAGCGACAGCGCACGATCCATTCTTACGTCGCAAATGGCGGAGGCTGCCCTATCGGTCTCTGAATAGCACTGGGAAAAACTCAGGATCACGGTAGTCAGGATAACCCTCAGAATCCTTGCCGCAAACGCGCTCGTAACCGATGCGAATCTCATCGCCGTTGGCGTCATAGGCTTGCTTGAAGGTGTTGCGAGCGTCTTGGAAATGGATGGTCAATGTCATCCTCCTTTTCGAACTGGTATTCACGGAACTTCCGTGGAAGGTGTTGCAATTGTGGAAACTGATTTGACCCTTTTTAAGGGTCATCGGAACCTTTCTGTATGGAAGTTGCTCTCGGATGCAATACTGCTCGAGCTGTTCCAAATCTTGGTTTCCCGCTGCGCAAAATGCCTTGACCTCGTCCGTCCATTCCCAACGGTGACTGTTTTCCATGACGTACATGGGGCCCATATCTAGCGTAACATCTTGAAATGGAATCCACGCGGATAGCATGTCATTGGAAGTGCAGGATGGCCAATAGGCTTTATCTGTATGCCACCCAAACACCCCGTTGGATTGATTCGTTGCCGGAAATTTGCACATCAAGGCATCTGCGAACAATCGGATTTCATCAGTTCGAGCCAAGCGCGCGGCAATGGCACTGATCATAGGGAACGAAACTACATCCCATATTTCAGATCGCTGCAAGCAGGCGTATTCGTTGTTCATGAGCACTTTCGTCTCATCGTACACATCATTGGCTGGCCCCACAATCTCCCGACAATCCCGGTTCCGATTCCCCTTGTATAAGTCATCGGCACCACGAATGGCTTCATCAATCAGCTCCTCTGGCAATATATAATCCGTAGCAATCCATCCTTTCGCTTCGTAGTCTTGAATTTGTGTTTCGGTAGGTAAAAACCCCCTCTGAATGTCCTTTACGTGCATGTCCAATTTGTTACCTACGCTGTTTAATATGGCCCTTGTGTTGAGGATTACTACCAAGATAACCAATCACCCTCATCTAAACCGAATCATCATGGGTTAATCTGCATGTGAAGGCACTTCACTCTGTGTTGGTGGATCTGGCATGGCAAGTGGAATAACAACTTCGCCTGCAAGATGCCCCAATCAGGCCATGTAAGCGACAACAAAATCCCATGACTGGGCGAAAGATCCCAGGGCTGCATTCCAGATGTACGTCCAGCCACCTAAGAGGTCGCCTGTCAAAGCATAATGAAAAGCCCCCCCGTACATCAGTAAAATCGCTGATGGCAAAAACATGCATGTGAACCACCATCCAGCTGCACCGAAATCCGTTTGGCGAGGATGAAGCTCACGCATGTTGGCAGCGAGTTCATAGCCTAAAATCGCTCCCATCGCGATTTCCAACCCTTCAGCTCCAACAGGCAAAGCATGAACAACGAAGGCATACAAAAACAACGCCAAGGGCACGAAATACGGCCCCAATGCTACCAACCAATTCGCAGGCGCCTCAATCATTGCCAATCCGCCATCTTGTTTGTGATTCACCTCCAATCTCTCCACCTTCAATCCAGTGAGCCAAGCAAGCAAAACATGAATCATCTCATGCTCGAGTATCAATAGGAACCGCGTGACACTCCACCTCAGCACGACGGTCCAACCGAGC
>DAISXU010000021.1:0-3374 GCA_036825655.1 Flavobacteriales bacterium
TCAGCAAGCCACTGAACAAGTTGATGCACGGTGTGAGCTGATACCTTTATTCTTGTGAAATCATGCGAAAAGCGCCTTCGGGCGCTTTTCTTTTGCGATATTGCGGAAAATTCTGTTGTCATGCGTCTGATTTTGGCCTCCATCTGCATCGTAATCTTTGGCTTCACTGCTCAATCGCAGCAAGCCCATGTGAATTGGATGACCATCGAGGAGGCAATGGCCGCACAAGCAGACGAGCCTCGCACCATCCTCATGGATGTTTACACGCAATGGTGTGGACCTTGTAAAATGATGATGGCCAGCACATTCACTAATCCTGCGCTCATTTCTTACCTCAATGAGAAATACTATGCGGTAAAGTTTGATGCAGAATCTGCAGAGCCCGTCACTTTCAAGGATCAAACCTTCTCTAATCCAGGTTTCAATCCAGCTTCAAGAGGCCGCAACAGCCCTCATGAACTTTCCCGCGCGCTCGGTGTGACCGCATACCCCACCTTGATTTTCATGTCGGATGAAGGGGATATCATCACACCCTTGACTGGATTTAAGTCTGCCCAGGCGCTGGAGATATTCCTGAAGTTCTTTGCAGAGGAGTGGACTCCCGGGAGCGGTCAGGCAGAGTGGGATGAGTACAAAACAACATTTTCTCCCACTTTCTGAATCGATTGACAGGATTTGGCAAAGCCTAAGGATGGGCCATGCAGCCGAGCGGAGGCGCTTCATGTATATTTGCACCGAAATTGGGCGTGAGACAATCCGTTTGACCCCCTTCCTGCTTTGAAATTTCAATAGACTCCGCGCACCATGAGCGAAACAGCCCGAATCATCCTCGACGGTAAAGAATACGAATTCCCCGTGATTGTTGGCACCGAAAACGAAAAGGCGATTGACATCTCCAAGTTGCGGTCTTCAACGGGGTACATCACATTGGATTTGGGCTTCAAGAACACGGGATCCACGAAAAGTGCAATCACCTATTTGGACGGTGAAAACGGGGTTTTGCGTCACCGAGGGTATTCGATCGAAGAGTTGGCCGAGAAAGCATCCTTCTTGGAAGTGGCCTTCCTGTTGATTTACGGTGAATTGCCGAATAAGGAACAGCTCGCTTATTTTGAAGACAGCGTTTGCCACCACACACTGGTTCATGAGAACATGAAGCGCTTTTTCCAAGCGTTTCCACCCAATGCCCACCCAATGGGCATGCTGAGCTCAATGGTTTCAAGTCTGAGCACCTTTTACCCCGAGTCACAAAACCCGAATCGCTCATACGTGGACATTGAGCGTACGATTCACCGGTTGATTGCCAAGCTGCCTACCCTGGCCGCTCAAGCGTACAAGCACAACATGGGTCACCCAACGGTTTACCCATCGAATGACTTAGGGTACTGCGGGAACTTCTTGAAAATGATGTTTGGCCTCCCTACTGAGGATTACCAAGTGGACCCCGTCATCGAGGCGGCATTGAATAAATTGTTGATTCTGCATGCGGACCATGAGCAGAACTGTTCCGCTTCCACTGTGCGCATTGTGGGGTCATCTCAGGCTAACCTGTACTCATCAGTATCCGCTGGGATTGCAGCGTTGTGGGGGCCGCTGCATGGCGGAGCAAACCAAGCCGTCATCGAAATGCTCGAAAGCATTCGGGAAGACGGTGGCGACATGGACAAGTGGATCGCTAAAGCAAAGGACAAAAACGACAGTTTCCGCTTGATGGGATTCGGACACAGGGTTTACAAGAATTTTGACCCGCGTGCCCGCATCATCAAAAAAGCTGCTGACGACGTTTTGGAAAAGCTCGGCATTGACGATCCCGTATTGGATTTGGCCAAGCAACTCGAGGCGGTCGCGCTCAAAGACGAGTACTTCGTGGCCCGTGGATTGTATCCCAACGTTGACTTCTATTCTGGCATCATCTACCGTGCATTGGGCATTCCGACGGAGATGTTCACGGTGATGTTCGCCATTGGACGTTTGCCTGGCTGGATTGCACAGTGGAAAGAAATGGTTGAAAACGGCGAACCCATCGGACGGCCACGGCAGGTTTTCACGGGTGCCACGGAGCGTTCTTTTGTGGACATCAACCAGCGTGACTAAACAAAGGATGGAAGGGCATGTGAATTCTTCCGTTTCTGAGTTGGGTGTCTGCACCATTGAGTTCAGCCACCCTGCGAGCAACAGCCTGCCGGGAGCCCTGCTCGGCCAGCTGGCCACCACCATCGAAGAGATGGGATCTGATGAAGCCGTTCGCGTCATCATATTAAAATCAGCCGGTGAACGCGCCTTCTGCGCTGGAGCGAGTTTTGATGAATTGATTTCCATCGATTCAGAAGAAGAGGGATTGGCCTTTTTCAGTGGTTTTGCGCTGGTCATCAATGCCATGCGGAAGTGTCCCAAACTGATCATTGGCCGGGTGCAAGGCAAAGCAGTCGGTGGTGGAGTTGGCTTGGCCTCAGCCGTTGATTATTGTTTCGCGACAGAACACAGTGCTGTCAAGCTCTCTGAACTGGCGGTAGGCATTGGGCCTTTTGTCGTCGGACCAGCGGTGGAACGTAAGATTGGAGCTTCTGCCATGTCACAATTGGCCATTGACGCTGCTTCTTGGCGTGAAGCCAAATGGGCTGAATCCCATGGACTTTATGCTGGTGTGTTTCCTTCAGTTGCAGAAATGGACGAAGCCATTCACACGCTTGCCACCCGTCTAGCGGGATCGAATCCCGAAGCAATGCGCGAATTGAAGCTGACATTTTGGAATGGGACAGCTCATTGGGACGAATTGCTTATGCAGCGCGCGGCGATCAGCGGCAGGCTCGTACTCAGCGAATTCACCCGGAATGCAATCGCGCAATTCAAGAGCAAATAGTTCGCTCTGACTCCAACCTATTGATCAAAAAAAAGCCCACCCGTTGAACGGATGGGCTTTTTTAATGCGATTCAATCGCGGAACTAAGTCAGTTTTGGATCACAACTTGAGTCGACCAATTCTGATCACCTGCAGACACGTTCAAGATGTAAGCTCCTGCGGACCAATTCGCTACAGAAAGCTGGATCAAGCCATTGACAACAACAGCCTCTTGACTCATCACAAAGCGACCTTGAAGGTCCGTTGCTTGGATTACTGCTGCGCTTACATCAGCCCCCAATTCAATCCAAACAAAGGCTGAAGCAGGGTTGGGGTATGCAGTCCACGTCACACCATTGACATCGTCGATGCTGAGCACATCATCCACTTCGGAAGTGGTCGTGGTGCTGCACTGCAAGTCGTCATAAACTGTCAAATCATAAGTTCCTGCGACCAAGCCTGTCAAGTCTTCATCCGCACTGGTGAAATCATTCGGTCCAGTCCAAACAAACACATAGGGCTCCGTTCCTCCAGT
>DAISXU010000021.1:3384-8319 GCA_036825655.1 Flavobacteriales bacterium
GTAATTTCAATGGAACCTGCACCCGCTTCCGTCTCATCGCCAATCGCGTCGACTACAATGGTCAATGGCGCGGGCTCTTCCACCGTTACTTCGATGCTTACACTGCATCCATTTTCGGCCACAGCCACAATGGTATAGGTTCCTGCAGAGAGATCGCCAAACATGGCATCCGCTTGCTCATTGCCATCCAGTGAATAAGTGAATGAACCTGCGTCTCCGATGTTGTCTGTCACGAGAACATCAACAAAGCCATCTGCCCCACCGGCGCAACTCACATTGGACAGCGCATACTGTGCAACCAAGTCACAAGCGATGCACGAACCATCGTCATCCGTAGCGGCCGGATCATAATTGGCAGCTGTTTCATCGGTACAACCCGTTACCTCGAACTCATCGCATACTCCATCGAGGTCTGCGTCATTCAAACAAGTACCATTGCAGTCGTAACCTGCCTCTGGGTAAGTACAATCCCCTGCATCGGTAGCGTTCTCATCGTAGTTACATGCCGTGTCGTCTTGGCATCCTACCACTTCGAATTCATCGCATACACCATCCATGTCAGCATCATTCAAACAAGCTCCTGCACAATCATAACCTGACTCAGGGAAGGTACAATCGCCCTCATCTGTGGCCATCTCGTCGTAATTACAAGCCGTGTTGTCCTGGCAACCTGCAACTTCAAATTCATCACAGACACCGTCCATATCTGCATCGGACAGGCATTCACCATTGCAATCGTAGCCTGCGTCCGGGTAGCCACAGCTACCATCATCATCCGTGGCGGTTGAATCGTAGTTGCAAGCCATGCCATCGGTGCATCCTCCAATCTCAGCGAAGTCACAAATACCATCCCCGTCTGAGTCGTTGAGGCAGGCACCATCGCAGTCGTATCCTGCCTCAGGCTCTACGCATGTTCCATCGTCTTCTGTTGCAACTTCATCGAAATTGCAAGCCATGGGATCGGTGCATCCATCTACCTCAAATCCATCACAAACACCGTCGCCATCGGCATCGAATAAGCAGGCGCCGTCGCAATCATACCCGGCTTCTGCATAGACGCAATCTCCTGCATCCGTTGCACTCCCATCATAATTGCACGCTTCAGCGTCTTGGCAGCCTTCAACTTCGAACTCGTCACAAATGGAATCGCTATCTGCATCATTCAGGCAGTTGCCATCGCAATCGTATCCCGAATCCGCATACACGCAGTCTCCATCATTGTCCATGTAGTTGCAAGCCGTGAGATCGGCACAAAGATCATTTGCATCGCAAACGCCATCCATGTCCACATCCTCAAGGCAGTTGCCATCGCAATCGTATCCTGCATCCGGGTAGCTGCAAGAGCCATCGTCATCAATGGCATTGGGTGAGTAGTTGCAGGCCAAGTCATCGGTGCAACCCTCCAATTCCAATTCATCGCACGTACCGTCGCCATCCGTGTCATTCAGGCAATCACCAGCGCAATCGTAGTATGCGTCTGGGAAGGTACACGCTCCGCTATCATCGGTCGCTGTAGCATCGTAGTTGCAGGCCGTATCATCTGTACAGCCTACCACTTCGTTCTCATCACACACACCATCCATGTCCGAATCGTTCAGGCAATTGCCATCGCAATCCAATCCAGCATCAGGGTATACACATGAGCCGTCGTCGTCGGTAGCGGCAAGGTCGTAATTACAGGCTGACATGTCTTGGCAACCAGCGACTTCAAACTCGTCACAAACCCCATCCAAGTCGCTGTCGTTCACACACACGCCATCGCAGGTGTAGCCGGCATCAGGATAGGTGCAAGTTCCATCATCAGATGTTGCATCTGCATTGAAGTTGCAAGCAGCAACGTCGGTGCAACCATCAACAAGCGCAGTGCTTTCCCCTGCACCATCAAATGAGTACGATAGCTGAACTTGATCGCTTCCAACCCCCTGAGGAAATACTTGAGCATTGATGGTGCCACTCACCGTTCCTGAGAGTGTAAGTTGCAGGAATAAAACGCGCATGGTTGTTGGATCCGGCAGGCCATTAGCAGCCCCGTTCAACAAGTACCAGGCTCCTCCAGTGAAATCGTCCATCACGACGTTCGTTCCTGACAAAGGGCTTCCCGCGTTGAAGCAACCCAACCAAGGTTGATCAATGGATTCAACGGATCCAACATCGGTATTGGGAGGGGTCGGAGCGGACTCGATCCCAATGGTAACCCAGCTATCAAAGGCCAAGGTTGGGACCAATCCAACGAACAAAGAATTGATGCCCCCCGCTGTTGAACCCGAAGCAAATGGCTCGTTGAAGAACCCATCTGATGTTGAGATGTACAACGGAGCCCCATCGTTTCCGTAGATGGAACTTAAGAAATCCGATTCATTGATCATGTTGATGTAGAATCGGTAGGTGGTTTGGCCAGCCAAATCTCCGTCGGTGTGAACGACGTATTCCTCAACGGTCATTGAATATTCCGTGTTTACCTGAGCCGCAGCGGACAACAGTCCAAGAGAAGAAACCAGGAGCACGCTAGCAAAGGCACAAAGAGACCTGAATGTCAAGTGTTTGCGCAGTGCATGAGTCAAATTGAGCATCATGAAATGAATTAGTTGTGTTTCAAAATTGGATTCGTCAAGTGACAATTCCTTGCAAACATCGATGAAACAACGGAACCTCCTGCGCAGCGGTCATAGGATTAACGAACAATTTATCTTGAAAAACACAAAAGCGGACCCCACACGAATCGGTGGAGTCCGCTTTTCAATGCGAATGTGTCCTTTTTTTAGCGTTGAATCAGTAAATTCTCATGCAACCTGCCTGTCAACGTCTTCGCCATGACAACATACCAACCCGCAGGCAGAGCGCTCAAATCACAGGCTTGTGAACCACTCCAGGTAGCAGAAGATTCACTCCAAACCACACGACCTGCTCCATCGTAAACGGTCAAGTCCACGAAGGAATGGTCACCCGGAAGTTCAATTTGGAATTGCCCAGGCGTCGGGTTAGGATAAACGGACCACGTCATGGCCGCATGCTCAACGACCCCCACAGCCTCAATCATCACGGCATCAAGCGTTGCTGTGCATCCATTGCCATCCGTAACGGTCAAACTGTAGGTTCCTGAAGCCAGGCCCGAGAGGTCTTCTTGATCACTTTGAAATTGGCCATCGAGGCCCGTCCATTGGAAGGTATAATCGGGTTCACCCCCCACAACGGTCACATCGATGCTCCCTGTTCCCTCGCCGTTGACATCCGCAATCACGGATTCGATGCTGATCTCGATGGCATCAGGCGACACCACTTCTCCGAACCAGGAAGCCGTGCAACCTTGGCCGTCTTCTACACAAATAGCGTATTCCCCTGCGACGAGGCCCACAAAAGTATCTTCCTCGCTGAAGTTGATGCAATCAAAGGCAAATTGGAAATTACCATCTCCGCCATTGGCCATGATCTGTATGGCGCCATTCTCGCCCCCATTGCAGTAAATGTCAGACACCACCGCATCGACTAAAATGGGTTCAGGAGAACCAATCGCAACCTCAACTTCAGATGTGCAACCCAGGGTGTCAACCGCGCTCACCACATAGATGCCTTGTGACAAGCCTGTTACAACAAGCCCGTTGGATTGTCCAATTGCTGGAGACCATGTAAAGGAAGGCAATGCGCTTCCCTCCAATTGAAGGGTGAATGCGCCATCAGCCGTGTCGAAACATGTGGCATCCAAACTGCTGGATTCACTCACCATCAAATCGCATGTGTAGCATGACCCATCGTCGTCCGTGGCGATGGGATCGTAATTCTCAGCCATTGGATCCGTGCATCCCAAAACCTCGAATGCATCACACACCCCATCTCCATCAGTATCCTCGAGGCAAGCACCGTTGCAATCCAGTTCGGGTTCTGCATAGACGCAACTCCCGTCTTCTTCATTGGCATCCGCCATGAAATTGCAAGCAAGTGGATCCAAGCACCCTGGGATGATGAATTCACATGACCCGTCATCATCAGTAGCTTCTGAAGCGTAATTCAACGCCTCCGGATCCGTACAACCTGCGACCTCAAATGCATCACAGACGCCATCGGCATCGGCATCTTCGAGGCAAGAGCCGAAGCAGTCATACTCCGCTTCTGGATAGATGCATGACGCATCATCTAAAGTGGCTGCAGCATCAAAATTACATGCTGTCTCGTCCATGCATCCCACCACTGGCTCCGCACAAGTTCCATCATCGTAAACCGCTTCAGCATCGAAGTTGCTTGCTGTTTCATCCGTGCAGCCACAGGCATTTTCGATTGGATCGAAGCTCCACTCCCCATCCTCGAAAACCAATGGGTAGCGCAATTCATTCGCACCCACACCGTGAACAAACACCTGCATGTTCAACGTGCCAGAAAGTTCACCATCGGTAGTTACTTGAGCGATGAGGACCCGAAGGTCATCACCCGCCACGCCATTGGTGCTGCCATTCAAAATGAACCACAATCCACCCAATTCATCGTTCATGACGATGTCATTTCCATTTTCAAATTCGTTCGACCAGGCAGAAGCACCTTGAACGGTTTGAACCTCTCCCTCACCAAATCCCGCCAACTGATCAAGTCCAATGGTGACCCAACTGTCATAGGCCAATTCAGGGAATGAGGCTATAACGACCGGGTTGATTGACTGGCCCAATGCGCTTCCACCAGGATGCTGGTAAAACGACGTCGTTGTTCCAAGAATCAGGGTGTCCTCCGAGTTGCCAAAGACCGATGATACAAAGTCATCCGCATGCTCTAAAGTGGCGTACATCCGATAGGTTGTCATTCCCGCGAGCAATCCATCAGCATGTTCAGCGACCACCTCAATTTCCAACCCATAGGCTGGAGCCTCGCCATTGCAAGAGCAGAAGTCACATGCTCCTTCATCCGTGGCGGTGTATGTCCTTTCAATCCATGTCGATTGAGCATCTGTAGAAA
>DAISXU010000021.1:8329-11828 GCA_036825655.1 Flavobacteriales bacterium
GTAATCGCATGCATTCTCAGCTATGCAACCTACCACTTCAAATGCATCACACACGCCATCCCCATCGGAATCCTCGAGGCATGAACCTGAGCAATCATAGCCCGATTCGGCATAAACACAGCTCGAATCATCCAAGTCCGCTGCTGAATCAAAATTACAAGCAAGCTCGTCTGTGCATCCCTCCTCTGCATGCAAGACAGTGATTGTCTGAACAAATACAGTTTCGTTGCCGCATGCATCCGTGGCGGTGTATGTCCTTTCAATCCATGTCGATTGAGCATCTGTAGAAATGACATCGTCAGAACTCGTCCACGTTGCGGTCAAATCGCACGCATCCTCAACGAATGCGGCAGGGTTGGGCAGGGACTGACCGAGGGCTTCATCCACGGTCAAATTCGCTTCCATAGCAAAGGCAAAGGCAGGCCCTATCGTATCCACAACAGTGATCATCTGAATGGCAAATGCCGAATTTCCGGCAGCATCGGTCGCCGTGAAGGTCCGAGTGCAGAGGTAATTGAACGGCGCACAAGGCAAGGTATACTCAATCGGACCATCCACAAACGTCACCTCAACTTCCTCATCGCATTCATCCATCGCCATGGCCATGAGGGTTGGCATGTCTTGATCACATGTAACGGTTGAGTCAGCAGGCACAAATGTGAAAGCGGGCGGAGTTAAATCCGGAGCACACGGATCCACTGGATACTCGCATGAGCCATCGTCTTCCGTGGCACCGTCCTCATAATTTAGAGCAGACGGATCTGTGCAGCCCTCAATTTCAAATGGATCGCAAACACCATCCATATCCGAGTCCTGTAAGCAACTGCCGTCACAAGCATAACCGGCATCAGGATAGGCACAGTCATCCGAAGAGTCGGTCGCTGCGTCATCGAAATTGCAAGCCGCAGAATCTGTGCATCCCAGCACCTCAAATTCATCACAAACCCCATCCAAATCATTATCAGACAAGCAGTTACCATCGCAATCATACCCCATATCGGGATAGCTACAATCGCCGCTATCTGTGGCCATTGGGTCAAAATTGCATGCTCCTACATCCTGACAACCCACAACCTCTAACCAATCACACACCCCATCAGAATCGGCATCCAATAAACACGCTCCTGAACAATCATAACCGGGTGTTGGGTATTCACACGACCCATCGTTATCGGTCGCAAGCGAATCGAAGTTGCACGCCATGGTGTCCATGCATCCATCCACCTCGAAGGCATTGCAAACTCCGTCACCATCTGAGTCTTGCAAACAAGTCCCAGCACAGTTGTAACCTAATTCGGCATAGATGCACTCCCCTTCATCGGTAGATGTTGGTTCATAATTGCAAGCCGTCGCATCGAGGCATCCAACAATTTCATTGGCATCACAGATCCCATCGCCATCAGCATCTTCAAGGCATGAGCCATCACACGCCAGGCCTTCCTCTGGGAATTCGCATCCATCGAACTGGGGGAAGCTACACGCCCCTCCGATGTCAGCAGAAATGGTGACCTCTTGAATGCCTGAGTCGCTGTACTTAAAGAACTGGACGAAGAGCTCCCCATCCAATGTGCCATCCGTTGTGAACTGGCCCAGCAATACGCGAAGGTCATCGCCTGCGATTCCATTGGTGTAACCTTGCAAGTTGAACCAACCTCCACCCGTGGCATCATCGATGATGAGGTTGCTTCCATTTTCAAAATTGGTTAGCCAAGGGTTCGATGGCCCTGCAATTACATTGATGGGGCCTTCACCAGCAGCAGCATCCGTTTGCTGCTCAACCCCAATGGTAACCCAGCTGTCGTAAGCTATAGAAGGGAAGAACGACATGAGTGCTGGATTGATTCCAGTCGCCAAACCATCTCCAAAGGGGCTTTGGAAGAAATCCGTTGAGGACGTGATGATAGTGGGCGCGTTGTCGTCCCCGAATACACCCGATACAAAGTCATCCGCGTTTTGGCACAATGCGTAAAGACGATACGTCGAGAAACCGGTCAAGTCAACATCTCCGACCATTCCCTCGTGCACGGCCACCGTATCCACTTGAATGCAATAGCCCCAGTTCGCGTCGTAATTGCACGCGAGCGGATCATTGCACACAGGGTCATACGTGCAGCTTCCATTGGATTCTGTTGCACCGGCATCGAAGTTGTTAGCCAGTGGATCGGTACACCCTAAAATCTCAAAGGGGTCACAAACGCCATCCCCGTCACCATCTTCCAAGCATACCCCAGCACAATCGTATCCTGCATCAGGGAAATCGCAAAGCGTGGCATCCGAAAGTGTGGCGGTCTCATCGAAGTTACATGCCGCCTCATTCATGCATCCCAAGCACGATGAAAATTCACAGGAACCATCATTGACGTTGGCTGTCGGGTCGTAATTACATGCTGAAGGGATGACGCATCCCAGGCCATCATCGCCGCAGGAACCATCATCATCGGTGGCCGCTGGATTGTAATTCGTGGCTGCTGGATCCGTGCATCCAGCAATTTCGAGTGGATCACAAATTCCATCGCCATCCGAATCGGCGAGGCAAAGGCCTTCGCA
Organism: Flavobacteriales bacterium; assembly: GCA_036825655.1. Taxonomy (GTDB): domain Bacteria; phylum Bacteroidota; class Bacteroidia; order Flavobacteriales_D; family Sanyastnellaceae; genus JALQTD01. Next base: position 10,877 of record DAISXU010000021.1, read on the forward strand.
GTCATAATGAGTGGCAGGAAACACACACGAAGAGGCATCTGGTAAGGTCGCCGAAGCATCATAATTGCATGCCGTTGCATTCATGCACCCAGTGCACGAACCAAATTCGCAAGACCCATCTGAAACCGTTGCTTCTGGGTTGTAATTGCACGCAGTTAAAATGACACAACCAGGAATGGTGCACTGGCCACTATCAATGGTCGCATCTGGATCAAAGTTCGTCGCATCTGGATTCATGCATCCAACGCAAGATGAAAAATCACAAGAACCATCATTCAAGGTTGCCTCTGGGTCAAAGTTGCAAGCCGTATCAAATGTGCAACCATACTGAAGGCAGCTATTGAATTCACACGAGCCATCGTTGTAAAGTGCTGCAGGATCGTAGTTGCAAGCTGTCTGATCCGTACATCCCAAACACGAGAAATAATCACAATCTCCCGGTATGGTCGCTGCCGGGTCATAGTTGCACGCTCCCAGAGTCATGCATCCTTCACCGCTAGCCACAGATGTCAAAACAACCTCATGCTCCATGACCAGCTCATCGCAAAGGTTGTACATCGCAATTTTGAAACCGTATTCGCCACCTGCAGCAGGAAGGAATGGCGCAAAATCAGTAACAGCCGTGTCTCCAGTTGCCGCCCATTGTGCGTCTGACCATGTGAGTGCAGCCATGTAGGAATAAACTGAATCGGCATCGATGCTTGCGTCGGCAATCAACGATCCTGAAACATCAAAAGCATGGTATGTCGAGGAAGGGTTTCCAACAGCGGGATCAAAATCAAGCAACGCTACTACGCTTACTTCCGTGTAACTGTATGGACCTAAATCGAGGTGCATGAAAGCACTCCAGCTTGCATCCGTCGTCATCCCTCCTGCCCCATCTGGAGCAAAACCGGCATTGACCGTGAAGGAAGTACCACTTACATTGGTCAAGGAAGCCGGGTCATTTGGG
>DAISXU010000021.1:11838-24839 GCA_036825655.1 Flavobacteriales bacterium
TAGAATGAGAGCATCGATGCTACAGTTCCCGCATTGAGTATGCCAAATTTCGTCGAAAGATTGCCGTCCGGAATCCCTGAAGGAATCGTTCCAGCATCAGCAGTTAGTTCGTCCAATGTTAAAACAGATGACCCGAAGTACTGGGATTCGTCAACGTTGAAAAAGAAGGGGTAATCACAGACGGTGGACCCATCTCCCTCCACCACGCAATTGAAGGCTCCAGGACAATCTGCTGGAAGGGTTCCCGAATCAAGTGGATGGACTGCCGTTCCTTCAAAGGACTGACTCAGAACAAACTCCTCCTGTCCGTTGCCTTCCGGAAACACCTGCACATTCAACGTGCCTGAAAGGGTTCCGTTTGTTGTAATCTGTGCTAGCAGTACCCGTTGCTCTGGACCTGCAATGCCGTTAGGACTTGTGTTCAACACATACCAAACACCGCCCGAAGCACTCGACAAAGAAACGCTCGTAATTTCTGCTCCAGAAGCCGCGAAACTGCTTCCCCAGGGCTCATCATTGCTTTGTATGCTGGAAATAGACGTTTGACTTCCTGTAGGAGTTTGGTCAATCCCTATGGTCACCCAACTATCGAACTGCAACTGCGGAAAGAACGGGTAGAACGCTGGATTGATTCCATCCGCGGTTGCCCCCATTGCATACTCGCAGTTGTAAATGTCTCCACCAGTCACCTCCAGAGACAGGGGCAGAAACTGGTCTCCAAAAACTGCAGAAACGAAGTCCGTTGGATGTTCTGTTTCAAGGTACACACGATAAGTCGTGTATCCGGTCAGGTCTTCAGTACCAACAAGGCCCTCATGTTCAGCCACAGCTTCAACGGATAAGGTATACTGCGCCAAGGTTGGTAAACCTTGGAATGCCAACAAGCAAGTCGCCAACGTTACAAGGATCGAGATAATGTGCTTCATCTAAAAGGAAGGTGCTAGTTAAGCAGAATTAAAAATGGCATTGCGCCTTGAGCCTTTACGCGCTGCACGTCGCTAGGGTTTCATGAACGCATTCCATTGGATGGACAAAAAAAGCCGGCTCAAAATGAACCGGCTCTTTTCAAAGGTCAAATCAAATTCAATCAGTCGCGCTTCACCAATTGAAGCGTTGTGCGACCTGTTTCTGTAGCCATGTGGAAGTGATACACTCCATTGGACAGGCCACTTAAATCCATGACGTGCTGCAAAGAACCGGCACGGTTACCAAATGATTCAGCATACACAATTCGTCCTTGCATGTCGGTCACCTCCATGCTCAAACGCTCTCCTAGCAACCCTTCAAGATTGACTTGAAACACCCCTGAGCTCGGGTTAGGGTAAACAGAAATCTCAGAGGCAATTGCGAGATCCGACAAACCCAAGGCGATTTCCACATCATAAGTCACTTCGCAATCGTTGCTATCCGTAACAGTTACTGAATAAGCTCCTGCAAACGCTCCATCGATGTCCTCATCAACGGAGAAGAATGAGTCAGGACCAGACCACACAAACGTATACGGAGCTGTACCGCCTGTTACCGTGATGTCAACTGAGCCATCCCCCAATTCTGATGAACCCAATGCTGTTCCCGAAACTTCAATCGCATCCGGTTCGCTAACAGTAGCCGTAGCGTCGGATTCGCAACCATTTTCGTCCTGAACGTAAACAATGTATTCACCTGCGGCATCTATTGCGAACGTCCCTCCAGCGACAAAAGTCATTCCATCGATGCTGTAAGTGTAAGCACCAGTTCCACCTGTAGCCGAACCAGTAACAAATCCATTACCTGACCCGTTGCAAGCAATGTCGGTTGACGTCGCCACTGCCACGACAGGAGCTGGGTCAACCAATTCTACAGTTTCAGAAGTCACGCAGTCGTTGGCATCCATTACGGTTACCTCGTAGCTGCCCGCATCCAAATCACCAAAGAAGGTTTCACCCATGGCATCGTTGCCATTGAATGTGTAGACGTAACTTCCTGATCCGCCTGCTGCAGCCACGGTCAATGATCCGTTGGCGTCGCCTGTGCATGTAATTCCTTCGGAAGCAAGGGTCAACTCAAGCGCCATCGGCGAAGAAATCGTAACGGGGTTCGCGGATTGCCCAGAACATCCATTCACGTCTTCCACGTAGACCGTGTACACACCCGGACCCACATTCAAAACGGAACCGTTATTGCTCGTCCCTGTTGTGTATGTTACCTGATCCACACTGTATTGAAAACCTGTCGAACCAGGGATTCCTCCAACTGTGGTCACAATGATCACACCGTCTTCTGAATCAGAACACGAGGCGTTCGAACTCGAAGTGACGTAAACATTGATGGCCCCAGGGTTGTTGACGTTAATCAGTGATGAATTGATTCCACATCCATTCTCATCTTGAACGTACACCGTGTAATTGCCCGCACCCAAATCTCCAAATTCAAGGACAGAAGATGGGTTGGTGAAGTTCGGGTCGTTCAAGCTGAAGGTCAAATCGCCGGTACCACCAGTAGCCGTTCCGCCGATGACTGCGTCGGCATCGTTGAAACAAGACACTCCACTCTCGAGGATCGCATTGACAGCCAACGCTGCCGGTGTGGCTACCGTAAAGTTCAGGGTATCGACGCATCCTGCCCCGTCGATGCCAATGACGAAGTGATCCCCCCCTGCGAGGTTACCAAAATTCGCATTGGTAAATGAAGGTACATCACCATCGATGCCATAAACCACCCCAAACTGCCCCCCAGTTTGGGCGACAGTGATTTCACCATCTGATAAACCTGGGCAAGAAATCGAATTCAGGGTGCCCGCAGTCAAATCCAATGCACAAGGAAAGTTACATGGCCCTTCTGCCGTAGCATCTGGATTGTAGTTGGTTGCTGCCTCATCCATGCAACCAAAGATTGCGTCAGCATCCGAAGAGAACAGGTACCCCTCAGCTTGCTGCTCATTGGATTGAACTCCGTTCACAAACACTTGGATGTTGAATGAACCTTGGAACGTTCCACTTGTGGTCAGCTGACAAATCAAAACCTGTAAGTCATCGCCCGCAATGGCATTGGGGTCTTCCGTGACGAACCAAGAGCCACCGAATTGGTCGTTCAAAATGAAGTCGCCTCCCGAGTTGAATTCAATCAACGGGTTGACCAGTCCAACCGTTCCTACGTTTCCATCTACGGCGTCACCTGGCGCGTATCCAATGGTTAACCAGCTGTCAAATTCTGACTCGGGTGCAGCGCCGAAGAACAGTGGGTTGATTTGTTGGGCCAAATCACTACCAAAGCCCGAATTAAAAAATCCGTCAGCAGAGGTCAACGACAAGGGCGATGATTCATCTCCATAAACCGCAGAAACCTTGTCCGCTGCGTTCGTCAAGTTCGCGTAAACGCGGTACGTCTTCATGCCCGCAAGCGACGCGATTCCCGTGGTGTCGTGATCGGCTACTTCTTGAACGGAATAGCTAATCAATTGAGCTTGAGCAAGCGTGAAAGCACCCATTGCTATAGCCGAGAGTAACAGTTTCTTCATGTGAGATGTGAATTGCATTCTTTAGCACCAAATATAGGTAGCTCGCAACACTTAGACGACCCGAGAAAACCACCTCGAAATCTATTTATCAACGGTGAAAAAAAATCGATTGTTCATAAAAAAAGGGAGGCGACGGCCTCCCTTTTCTTGACGATCCAAAGCCTTCTTATTGCTTGATCACCGTCATGACCGTTCTGCGGTCGCCAGCAAGAAGGCGCAAGGCATAAACACCTGGACGAAGTCCGGCTACTTCGAGCTCAATGCGGGCATCCGCAGCGCCTGCAACAAATTGGCTAAGCACTACACGACCCATCATGTCAACCAATTCAATGGTCGCAGTTGGGGTGACCGCACTCACTTCTAACATGAACAGGTCAGCAAATGGATTCGGGTAAACCACCATCAGGCCCGCCGAAGCTTCTGCGACTTGGGCCGGGTTACCGTCACAATCCGCGCAAGAATTCCAACAAACAGCCCCTAAGGTTTCAGCCACGCCTGAACGCGTATGTTGACGGTTGAACTCACCAAAACCATTCGGCACTCCACAACCGGATGCCTCGAAAGTGACCGTGTCCATTTCAGCGATGAGGATTCCGCTTTCTTCAAGCGCACCATCGATGCCTGGTGTGCCATTTACGAACTTATAGAAAATGTTGGCCGCACCTGAAACAGAAACCGTTGCCTCATACACCAGATCTGCATCGTCATCGGTCATGGGAATGCCCCCTGACTGCCAGGCTGGCGTAGTGAAACTTCCCATCACAAAAATGCCTTCTGTTGACACCACTTGTCCATTCATATCCACCTGAAAAGTAATCGGCGCTGGATCCGGGTTCGCAACGCAATCGGATGCGCATGAATTGTAGCAATAGAACACTTCAAAGTCTGCTCCTTCAACGACCAACTCGCGGTTGTCAGTGCCCGCCGCGGCACAATCACCTGTAATCAATTCATTGTCGACATCGCCAGCTCCTGCGCCTCCCCAAGTGGCACCATTTACAAATTTATATTGATAGGTCCCCGGAGCAACCGGCATCGTCAGTTCATAAATCATGTCTCCATCACCGTCCGTTAAAAAGTTTACCCCAGGCGACCAACCTTGGAAGCTACCTGCGATTGAAACCCCATTGGCAGAAACAGCTTCCTGGGTGCTCATGTCCACTCGGAACGTAACCATGGTGGGCGCAACACATGAACTGCAACTGCTGAAGCAATGGGGTGCTCCTGTTTCTTCAACGCCGGTTACCATGACGTTGCTGTTTACTTGGAGAATCCGGTTTCCACTTACATCTGCGCAAGGAGCGCCGACCAACAAATCCTGTGGGTCTGTCCAACCGTTGCCGTTGATGTACTTGTACGAGATGGTTCCTCCTGTTCCAGCTGTGTCCACAACGGTGGTGTATTCATAAACCAAATCTCCGTCCTCGTCAGACAATTCGGTAGCTGCAGGATCCCATCCTTGAAAATCTCCTGCTATATGAACTCCATTGGGAGAGATTGCAGCTTCTTGGGACATGTCCACCCGGAAGGTAACGGTAATTACGTCGCACGCTTCGCACGCATTGTAGCAGGTGTGGTAGGCCGCATCACCTGCTGCCGGATCGACTTCAATGAAACGGTTGCCATCGGGATCAGAACCGCAAGCGGCAGGCACGCCTTCATCGCTTCCCCAAGCATTGCCGTTCACGAATTTGAACTCATACGTTGCGACGGAGTCCGTGGTGAAGGCGTATTCATAAACCCCATCCATGTTGTCATCGGTCATGGCGGTTGCGCTTGGGTTCCATCCTTGGAAATTCCCCGCTACATGCACACCCGAAGGGCTAACTGTTTCATTCTGCATGTCTACCGAAAGGGTTACCGTGACCTGGGCACTTGCAGCAATTGCCGTGCTCAAGAGAGCCAGCATCGTGTAAAATTTCTTCATGAAACTGAATTAAATTGGTTTGATAGATGTGTACCATGTACACTTAGGGCAAAAGTAATCGGCATCTTCGAAATCCCAAATCCCCAGCCCACGACTTTATGCGCACGGGAAAGTGAATGAACTGCGAAGCTCTGAAATCAGAAAACCAATGAACTCCCCCCTTGTCATTTCGACACACACGATGCACGACTCAGCGGCCGACTAAGGCGTCGCCCCCCCCTCAGTCTTTTGGCATCAATCCCATTGGACGCCCCCACCCTTCCTTCTCCATGGAATCCTTCCATTCCTCTGGCACAGGAATCGGGCAATTCTTCTCATGATCATAGCAGACCAAAACCGTTCTCGCATCGGCACTCAAGTCGGCCCCGATCCAGACCTCGTAACCAAAAGTGATGCTCTTGGAACCGGCCGCCTCCGTCCACGTGTAAATGGTGACATCTGCCCCAAACGGAATGGGCCTTCGGTAGTTGACTTCGTGCCGGGCTACCACCATTCCCGCTTTGTGCCAATCCCAATCTTGCCCTACGAGCCCACCGAAATACGTAATGCGGCTTTGCTCAAAGTAGGTGAGAAAAACAGCATTGTTTACGATTCCAGCTGCATCGATGTCGCCAAAGCGAATTTCTGGACGATAAATCCGGTGATCTGTAGAATTCATGGTGCAAAAATACCCGTTAACTTCGCAACATGAAACGCCGCAACATTTGGTTTTATGCCTCCTTGTCCTCCCTCCTCTTGACCTTGTATTTATGGATGGACGAGCCAGGGTTTGTCGCATGGTTTAGCGGGGTGGCGGCCTTGCTCGCCGTCACCTTGGCCTTGCGTTTTGAACACCACCCCAAAATGGACCAGGATTTCCTTGGAATTCTCGCCGTTGTTCCGGCCGTCTTATCCGCTGCCATCGCTTTGGGTCAGTGGAAAGTGGTCGGAAGCTCAGGCCCACTGGCTGCCTTACCGGGAGTTTTAGGGCTCATTTTGTGGTGGACAAGACCTCGAAACCCTTGATTTCACGCGGATTTGGGCTCGAAATGAGTGGCGTTATTAACATATACCCCTATGTTTTCAACAAAAAACACCAATTATCGCGGAATCCCTTGCCACGCTTGAAATTCCACATATATATTTGGCTCGGTTCGTTTTTCAAACTATTTAATCCATAACCATGAACAAAGCTGAATTGGTAGATGCAATCGCCGCAGGGTCAGGCATCTCAAAAGCAGATTCGAAGCGCGCATTGGACGCCTTCATCGACGCAACTGGAAACGCATTAAAGGCTGGTGACCGCGTGTCACTTGTTGGATTCGGTTCATTCTCTGTTTCTGAGCGCGCTGAGCGCAAAGGCCGCAACCCACAAACGGGTGCTGAAATCACAATCGCTGCAAAGAAGGTTGTGAAGTTCAAGGCCGGAACGGAGTTGAGCGAAAAAATGTAATTTCGCCTAGCGAATATTTTTTTGAAAAGCCCTGCAGTTCGCTGCGGGGCTTTCTTTTTTTCATTCATGAGCTCCATCGATTTCATTCCACCTCCGGACCAAGATCCACGCTACGATGCCCTTGTTCCTTTCATGAGTGCAGAAAGAATGCACCGGTTTGAACAGGTATTGGAGGAGCGCACGCGACACATGACGGTCGTTCTTGAGAACGTTTTTCAATCGCGCAACGCAAGTGCCGTCATGCGGTCCTGTGATGGATTTGGCTTACAAGATGTTCACCTCATCGAAGACATCAACCCTTGGGTGCCCAACCGAGGCGTCTCCAAGGGCACCAATGCCTGGCTCACCCTGCATCGGTACCGTTCCAGTGCAGACCCTACTGCCGCGTGCCTCGAACGCCTGCAGCGCCATGGGTACAAAATCGCAGTCACTTCACCCCATGTGGACGGCTATGACGTCACCGACTTGCCCATTGATTCACCGGTAGCCTTGGTGATGGGCACGGAATGGGAGGGCGTGTCGGACAGGATGCTCAAGGCAGCTGACATGCACGTGGCCATCCCTATGCATGGGTTCGCTGAAAGCCTTAACATCAGTGTTGCGGCAGCCGTAGCCATCCACGAAATGAACCGCCGCCTTCGCGAGCGCCCGAAAGACACTTGGTGCCTTTCTGATGCAGAAAAGCGCGAATTGCGGACAAAATGGGCCATGGCGAGCGTCCGAAATGCCACTGGGATTTTGAAAAGGTTAGGGATCAAAACCACCTGACTTGGGGCGTTTAGCCCGACATTTGCGGCCGCATGTCGCACCTCTCCATAGCACCTCGAAATCTCCTTCGAGTCGCCCTTCCGATTTCACTCGGAACGCTCGTACAGTTCTTTGTAGTGCTAACGGACAATTACTTTTTGGCATCTGTCAATCAAGACGCCATCAATGGAGCAGGAAATGCCGGGCTGGTTTACCTCACCATCAGCATGATTGCCATCGGAAGCGGTTCTGCTTTTCAGATTTTAATCGCCCGCCGCATCGGTGAACGCAGGCCAGAACTTGCACATGCGGCGCTCCGAAGCTCCATGGTCATTCACCTCGCGTTGGGCGTAACATGGGCTGGAGTTGTGTTCCTTTCCAATCACTTTGGATTGCTTGGAGCGTTGATTGGCGACCCAAATGTTCGAGCCGTTTTTGAGCCCTTTCTCGGAATTCGCACCTGGGGATTCCCTGTTTTCTTTTTGCTCTTGGCATTCAATAGCTATTTCACGGGCAATGCCAAAACATGGCCTCTCCTCATCGTCTCCGGCACAACGGCCTTACTCAACATCTTGCTCGATGCCATTTTGGTCGGCGGGATTGAAGGATGGGTGGAGCCGCAAGGAGCACTCGGAGCTGCTCGTGCATCATTGATTGCTGAGGTTGTGGGCTTGACGATTGCTGCATGGGTTTTACGCAAAGCCGCGCCTGAACTCAAGTGGAGGGGACAGCTCATGACACGAGGTGACTTGCGAGAGTGGTGGAAACTTGCCTATCCCATGATGGGGCAGCTGAGTTTAACCATTGGGACGTGGACTGGCTTTTTCTTCTTGGTTGAGCATGTCGGAGGCCTTGAATTGAAGGTCTCGCACATTGCCCGAAACCTGTTCATGCTGGCTTTTGTCGTTGCTCAAGGAATGGCTCAAACGACCCGAACGTACGTCAGCGGACTCCTTGCTGAAGGGCGGGCGAGTGAATTGCGGCAAGTCATCCGGACCATCATCAGCTTCAACTTCATTGGGATCATGCTCCTAACACATGGGTTCGTGCTCTACCCCCGTGCCATTGCGGAGGTGTTTTTCGACCACAACCTGGCCGGAATTGAAGCCATGATCAACACGACCCATGTGATTTTCAGCGCCGTAGTCATTTACTCTGTTACCTCCATTTTACTCGCCTCACTCCAAGGTGCAGGGGAAACAAAGGCTGCATTTCGAATCGAGTTTTTTGCTGTGGTTTTATACGTGATTGTAACTTGGGCTATGACCGTCTGGCGGCCTCAACCTGTTTGGGTAATTTGGCGGGTGGAATGGGTCTACTTCTGCACCATCGGCTTGGGCTCGTGGCTTACGCTTCGGCACAAAAGCTGGATCCAACATTCGACGCATTGAACCATGGCATATCCCAAAGCTCCTCTGAACCGTCCTTTGCGCATTGCATTTCTTGGCACTCCGCTGTTCGCAGCTGCGTGTTGCGAACATTTGATGGAAGGAAGGCATGAGCTGGTTGGGTGCGTCACAGCTCCCGATCGACCGGCCGGCCGTGGACACAAAATGCAGCCATCTGCTGTCAAACTCTTAGCAGAAGCCAAAGGACTGCCACTGCTGCAACCTGAACGGCTCAAAGACCCCGATTTTGAGAAGTCATTTCGCGCTTGGAACGCTGATGTCGCAGTCGTAGTAGCATTTCGGATGTTGCCCGAGGCCATTTGGTCCTTGCCCCCATTTGGCACCATCAACCTGCACGCCTCCCTTCTCCCACAACTCCGGGGAGCAGCCCCCATCCAGCGCGCAATAATGTGTGGGTTGAAGGAAACGGGCGTAACGACTTTTGCCTTGCAACATGCCATCGACACGGGCGCCGTGCTGCAAGCCCAATCCGTGTCCATCGGCCCCAATGAAACAGCGGGTTCGTTGCACGACAGACTACTGGAGAAAGGCAAGGGACTGCTTGAAAACACCTTGGACAGCCTGAGCGACGGCACCTTGACGGCAACGCCGCAAGAAGCCCTGCTCACTGCCACGCCCCTGATGGATGCTCCCAAATTGTACCGAGAAGATTGCCGCGTCAATTGGCACGCAAACGCCGCGCGGGTGCACGACCACATTCGGGGCCTCAATCCCTTTCCGACTGCCTGGACGCCCGGGCCCGATGGTCCCATTAAGCTATTGGCAGGAATGCCTGCTATGGGACCTGCGATCACTCCTCGGCCAGGCACTTGGTGTGCTTGGGAAGGCCGGCTGTGCATTCGATGCCATGACGCTTGGTACGAAGTGACTCAACTGAAACCACCTGGAAAACGGGCGCTCTCCGGACAAGAATGGCTCAATGGCCATCAAGGAGCACTGCCCCCTGATTGGAACGACGATATTTTCAGTCAGCTGTAAGCGGCAAGAAGCACCTGAAGTATGTCCTTGGCGGACTCGGTCAAAGGTGTGCCAGGCCCAAAAATTCCGACCACGCCAGCGTCGTAAAGCGCGGAGTAATCTCCAGGAGGGATAACGCCACCGGCAACCACCAAAACATCAGATCGGCCCAAAGTGTGAAGCGCTTTTACCAAAGCAGGCACCAGCGTTTTGTGACCGGCGGCCAATGTGGAAATCCCAACGACATGAACATCGTTGTCCACCGCTTGCTGTGCAACCTCCTCTGGCGTACTGAACAAAGGCCCCAAGTCCACATCAAATCCAAGGTCAGCGAAAGAAGACGCAACCACCTTCGCTCCGCGATCGTGTCCATCTTGTCCCATCTTGGCAACCAAAATCCTGGGACGACGACCAACTTTAGCTGCAAAGCGATCCGTAAGTTCTCTTACTTCTTTGAACGATGCTTCTCCTTCCATTTCGCGAGAAAAGATACCGCTCACCTTGCGATCGGCTGGGCGATACCGACCAAATACTTCCTCCAACGCAGCACTGATTTCGCCCAAAGACGCCCGTTCTCTTGCTGCTACCACGCTGGCCTCCAATAAATTACCACCCGAAAATGCGGCATCCTTTAGCGCCTGTAATGCGGCGGAAACGGCCCGTTCATTGCGGTTCTTTTTCAAAACGTCGAGGCGATCAACTTGGTCCTTTCGAACGGCCTCTTGATCAATGGCCAACACCTCCAACTCTGGCATGTCATCGACCTCGAATAGGTTGACTCCCACGATGCGGTCGGTTCCTCTATCAATTCGCGCTTGCTTCGTCGCTGCAGCCTCTTCGATTCGCAATTTGGGAACCCCTGCCTCAATGGCTTTGGCCATGCCCCCTAACCCTTCAACTTCCTCCATCAAAGCCGAAGCTGCGACCACCATTTGCTCCGTTAAATCCTCCACGGCATGAGAACCCGCCCACGGATCAACGGTGCGTGTCAAACCAGCTTCCGACTGCAGGAAAAGCTGGGTGTTTCGAGCAATTCGAGCGGAGGCATCCGTTGGAAGTGCAATCGCCTCATCCAATGAATTCGTATGCAGAGACTGCGTTCCTCCAAAGGCCGCAGACATCGCTTCAATCGCCGTTCGTGCCACGTTGTTCCAAGGGTCTTGAGCCGTCAGGGTCCACCCACTGGTCTGTGTGTGGGTGCGCAAAGACAGGGACTTGGGATTCTTCGCGCCAAATCCTTTCATCGCCCGAGCCCAAAGCAAACGTGCAGCCCTCATTTTAGCTACCTCCTTTAAATGCTCCATTCCATTCGCCCAGAAGAAGCTCAACCTCGGCGCAAAGGCGTCGACATCCAATCCTGCAGCCATGCCCGTCCTGACGTATTCAATCCCATCAGCTAGGGTGTAGGCCAGTTCCAATTCCGGCGTAGCACCCGCTTCTTGCATGTGGTAACCCGAAATGGAAATGCTGTTGAATTTAGGCATCCGCTCGCTGGTGTAGCGAAAAATATCCGCAATGATGCGCATGGATGGTGCTGGGGGGTAGATGTAGGTGTTGCGCACCATGAACTCCTTGAGGATGTCGTTTTGGATCGTTCCTTTCAATGCAGCTTGATCTACACCTTGCTCTTCTGCAGCTACGATGTAAAAGGCCAAAACCGGTAGCACCGCACCATTCATGGTCATACTCACCGACATCTCTCCAAGCGGAATCCCCTCAAACAGGCGTTTCATGTCTTCGACGCTGTCGATGGCGACCCCGGCCATTCCTACGTCACCTGTCACCCGAGGGTGATCGCTGTCGTATCCTCTGTGGGTAGCCAAATCGAATGCAACACTTAGCCCTTTTTGTCCAGCCGCCAAGTTTCTCCGGTAAAAGGCATTGCTCTCCTCCGCTGTTGAAAATCCCGCATACTGCCGAATTGTCCAAGGATTGGTCACGTACATGGTTGCGTAAGGCCCCCCCAGATAAGGAGGCGCGCCGGGGCCAAATTGCTCGTGTTCTTTGGGAACAGTCTGGATGGCATATTGGGACTTAGGTTGAATCTTCGGCATGGTTTCAGGCGTTGAGATCCGCATAATAAATGGGAGAGGCAGGGTTTTCAGGCATGACGTCCTCCCCGCGCTGCACATCATTGGGGAGGAACAACGTCCCTCCTTCAATGCGTCCGCGAGCCACCCGTTGGTGCCATTCGCCTCCTTCTAACAACTCCAACCAACCACCTGACTCGGCGTCTTTGAGGTATTGACCCCAAGCTCGTTGAACAACTGAATTCGTCAAATACTCCGACACATGGCTTCCTTGCAGAGGATCAAACGTGAGGTGAAGTGCCGACTCTTCTCGCAAAAGGTGTTGGATGTTGCGCGCACACCGACGAGATGATTCTGAATCCACACCCAAGCGGAAATCATGAGGCAAGGTCTCAATCCCATCCGCCCCTCCTAAAACCGCTGCATAGCTCGAAACTGTGGTGCGCAACAAATTGTCCTCTGGCTGGTGGAGAACAAAATTGCGTGTGCTCGTTCTCGCATCGATCCACAACGGGCGGTGCGGTTGATGCCGGTGCGACAACCACTTGGACCAAAGCATGCGCAACGCGCGCAATGCCGAGGACTCAATCAGCACTTCAGACCCGACGGACCAACGGACTGTGCATTGGGCAATGGCCAAATCAAAACTGATGCCCTCTTTTTCCAGGGCGTCTACCCCTGCATCCCATCCACTGACTACCGCACTCAAGGCATCCACCAGCGATACTCCAGCATCCAACCATGGAGCGGCGTCACAGCCCCAAGTAAGCAAGCGAGGAAATGCCGCGCCCCATGCTTCCACGTGACGAGCCAGCTCTCCGGCATCGAAGGCTTGAAGGATATCCCGAGAGCAGGAGCCGGTAAAATGCTCTGGGCTTAATTCGCGCTCCACCAAATCCCTCAATAGCCCCGTCGCTTCCGGACCGTCCAAATGCACATCCACCATGTCCAGGTAGACTCCATCCAACAACTTCCCGAGTCCATGCGTTTGCTGTGCAGCTTC
>DAISXU010000022.1:0-24794 GCA_036825655.1 Flavobacteriales bacterium
TCCACGGTTCGAGCCAGAAGAGATTTGGTCCATGATGCTGCATGATAAAAAGAACGCTGAGGGAGAAGTCTTGGAGGTTTGGCTCGAGGATTGGGGCAAACCCAAGTGGAATCAACCGTTAAAAAAGGACGATTTTCATCGGTTGTGGTTGAAAACAGCCAACGAATTTTCGTAGGGTCCCGTTGAGACGTTCTATTTTTGCTTCATGCAACGAACCGCGGCAGAACTCGCCGAATTTCTGGGAGGCACTTTGGAAGGCAATGGAGACGTAAAGGTCCATGCACTCACCAAGATCGAAGAAGGTGTAACCGGAGGGTTGACCTTTTTGGCCAATTTGGATTACGAGGGATACATTTACACCACTCAAGCAAGTGTTGCCATTGTGGGCAAATCGTTCCAACCCAGCCAAGATTTACCGAGCCACTTGAGCATCATCCGAGTGAATGAGCCGTATGCCGCTTTTGGCCGCTTGCTGGAGCTGGTTTCTAACTTAGAAGAACGCCCCCTTGGAATTCACCCGAGTGCCATCGTAGACCCTGGGGCTGTAATCGGCGAAAACTGCCGCATTGCTGCGTTTGTGGTCATCGAGGCAGGAGCGCGAATCGGCTCGGGTTGTGACATTCGATCACACAGCTACATTGGGCGCAACGCCTCGGTAGGCGAGGATTGCACTTTGCATGCAAGCACCCAAATCATGGATGGATGCATCGTTGGCAAATCCTGCATCCTGCATCCACGCGTAATCATCGGTTCAGATGGCTTTGGTTTTGCCCCACAAAATGACTCGAGTTACCGGAAGGTCCCTCAAACGGGCAACGTCATCGTGGGAGACCATTGTGAAATAGGTGCAGGCACCACCATCGATCGCGCAACCCTGGGTTCAACTCGACTGGAAGAAGGTGTCAAACTCGACAACCTGATTCAAGTAGCCCACAACGTGACCATCGGAGCGCACACCGTGATTGCTGCCCAAACAGGCATAGCCGGTTCCACGCACATTGGAGCGCACTGCCTCATCGGAGGACAAGTTGGAATTGCCGGCCACATACGCATTGCGGATGGGGTGAGAATAGCGGCGCAATCAGGGGTTTCCGCAAGCATCACCCGAGAAGATGGCACGTACCAAGGCACTCCAGCCATGCCCATCAAAGATTTCCAAAAACAGCAATTGGCCTTGCGAAAAGTCACCCGAGAAGAATTGCTGAAGCGAGTAAACCAACTGGAAATTCAACTGAATCAAATCCGCTCTTCTTCGCGGAACAAGAATTGAGCGACTGAATCATGCAAACTCATCAACGCACCCTTGCCAAAGCAATCTCTTTCGAAGGAATCGGATTGCACACTGGCGAATTCAATCGAATGACCGTGGAACCCGCCCCTGAGAACCACGGGTATAAGTTTCAACGCATGGACATCGAAGGCGCTCCCATCATCGACGCGGATGTTGACCGCGTGGTGACAACGCAACGAGGTACCACTTTGGAGCAAAATGGCGCAAGAGTGCACACAACAGAGCACATTCTAGCTGCACTCTACGGATGCGAAGTGGACAATGCACTCATCAAGCTAACAGGCCCTGAAATTCCCATCATGGATGGAAGTGCCCAAGAATTCGTTGAAGCCATTGAAAGCGCTGGTTACGAGGCTCAAAAATCATTGAGAAAGACGTTTGTACTGAAAAAAAACCTGGCTTTCGAGGACCCGGAAAAAGACGTCGAAATGCTGGCAGTCCCAGAGCCAGATGGGGAGTTTCGACTAACCGTGATGGTGGATTACCGGTCCCCCGTTCTTGGAACCCAACACGCCAGCATGTACACGCTGGAAGATTTTAGCAGCGAAATCGCATCCTGCAGGACTTTCGTGTTTCTCAAAGAAGTCGCAACGCTCGCGCGCGAGGGACTCATCAAGGGTGGAGATGTTGCCAACGCTGTTGTCCTCGTGGAACGTCCATATTCCGATGAGGAGTTATCGGAAATCGCTCAACTCGTGGGCAAATCTTCTCTGGAGATGCACGTCGAATCCAAAGGCGTACTGAAAACATCGGACTTGAGGTACCCCAATGAACCGGCACGGCATAAACTGCTTGACATCGTTGGTGATTTAGCGCTTACTGGCTACTTCATTCAGGGCCACATTTTAGCTGCTCGTCCGGGTCACGCTGGAAATGTGGCTTTCGCAAAAATCTTGAAAGCCCAAATCAAGTCAGAGCTGGGCTTGCCCAACCTCGATCCAGAAAGGCCATCCATCCTCGACATCAACGACATCAGCCGGATGCTGCCCCATCGCTACCCCTTCCTCCTCGTTGATAGGATCTTGGAGATGGACGAGTCCAGCATCACTGGCGTAAAGAACGTCACGATGAATGAGCCCTTCTTCATGGGGCACTTCCCCAATAACCCTGTTATGCCCGGCGTCCTGCAAGTGGAAGCCATGGCACAAGTGGGTGGGATTTTTGCGCTAAGCAGCGTAGATAACCCTGAAGAATACACCACCTATTTCATGAAAATCGACAATGTTCGATTCAAGCAAAAGGTCCTACCGGGTGATACCATCATTTTCCATTTGGAATTAATTTCCCCTATTCGACGTGGACTGGTTAACATGAGAGGACGCGGATTCGTGAGAGGGCAACTGGTTTCAGAAGCTGAAATGCTTGCCCAAATCGCAAAACATCCATAATCCGCTTCACACGCACTACCTTTCCACTTGTGATTTCTCCCCTTGCACATGTAAATCCAGCTGCCAAGATTGGCCATGCTGTGACGATCGAACCATTTGCCTACATCGGCGCTGATGTGACCATTGACGACGGAACGTGGATTGGACCACATGCTTCCATCCTTGATGGAGCTCGCATTGGAAAGGACTGTAAGATTTTCCCGGGGGCAGTCATTGGTGGCATTCCGCAAGATTTAAAATACAATGGTGAACTGTCAACAGCAGAGGTCGGCGATCGTACAGTTGTCAGGGAATGTGTGACCATCAATCGCGGGACTGCCGACCGCATGCGCACAGCCGTAGGGACAGATTGCTTGTTGATGGCATACACCCACATCGCCCATGACGCCTTGCTCGGCGACCACGTCATTGTTGCAAACTCCGGAAACATTGCCGGTCACGTTACCATTGAAGATTGGGTCATCATTGAAGGAATGGTAGGCATTCAGCAGTTTGTGACCATCGGACAACATGCCTTCATTGCTGGAGGCTCCATGGTCAGAAAAAATGTACCTCCCTTCATTAAAGCAGCTCGTGAACCCCTGAGCTACATTGGAGTGAATAGCATCGGTCTTCGCCGCAGGGGCTTCAGCCAAGACAAGGTCTTAAGAATAGAGGACATCTATCGAACGATCTACGTCCAAAATGGGAACCTCACCCAAGCCTTGAAAATTGCAGATGCAGAATTGCCCGTAAGTGAAGACAAGGAAACCATCTTGACTTTCATTGCAAAAAGCGACAAGGGCATCATCCGCGGACCGTTGTGAAACCCCTTTCTTTTCAAATGGATGGGTTGGGCCATCGGTTTGGAAACAAACGGGTGTTCGAGTTGGTCTCTGGAGAGTTTGAATCCCAAGGCCATGGAGTTATTTTAGGTGCCAATGGCAGTGGCAAGTCCACTTTGGGAAGGATCATCACTGGCGCATTGGGAGCTTCCGAGGGGGAGGTAACATGGACTGACGGGGAACGGCAGTGGAATTGGCAACAACGTGACGAAGTCGTACTCATGACCTTGCTCATGGCACCCGCAACCGCATTGCATCCAGACTTAACGGTAGAGGAGGCATGTGCCTTTCATGGCAACTTAAGGAATTGGTGGCCGCAGTTTGATGCCTTGTCCGCCCTGCGAGATGCTGGCATGAGCGCCGCGCTTAATAAACGACTGCACACCTTGAGTTCAGGAATGAAACAACGCGTTCAACTGACATTGGCTTTGGGGACTTCATCAGGAATAACGTGCCTGGATGAGCCCGCAGCCAACCTAGATCAACGTGGAATAGACTGGTATCGGGAACTGCTCGCCTTCACTAGAACCAAAACAACTACGGTAATTTGTTCAAATCACCGTGCCGTTGACTTCCTAGAGCCAGACTGGGTTCTGGAGCTTGCCTGAGGCGAATTCAAACAGGTAATCGGATGTTTTTTTTCTGCGAGTTGTAACTTTTTTTGAAGGGCCTGCGTAAAGGGATTCGAAACTGAAATGAATCTAATACCATCAGTCATGAACTTCAAAACGTTCTTCTCTTACATGGCCGTAATGGCGACCCTCGTCGCTTGGGCCGTTTCCGCAAATGCACAGTCAGCACTTCAGTCTGAATCAAGCATCTTTGACGGCATTTCTCACGAATGCATGGCAAAATCTGACATTGGCACTTCATCTGTTTGGGTGAAGGACTCATGGGCAGAGCAAACCTTTAGGGCATGCAGCAACGGCACAATCGAGGCCATTTACCTCAACGTGCTCGAAAACCCGCAGACAACCGAAGTGGGAATCTTGTTGTACGATTTGCACCGCAACGTTTTGTCCAGCAACCGCATGGAACTGGAAGAAGGCATGAGCGGAATCCTCAAGATCAAAATGCCAATTTTGGTTTCTGAAGGCGTAGAATACACCATCTCGATCCGCGTGGACAACACAAGCAAGGTGAAATTTGGCGCTGTACGCTTATCTGAGGCAGACGGCACCTTCTCGGTGGGCGGTTGGAACTTGGCTGGTCAGTTGGAATTTGCTGTCGGTCAATCTGACCGCAACGTAGACGAAGCGCACACAGGACGCATCGACATTCCCAACACCCAAGAAGACGGGGCAGTTGCAGATAACCCCATCGAAGACGCGTTCATCGCCTTCCCTAATCCATTTCAAAATGAATTGAACATTGAGTTCACAAAGGCGATTGAAGGCGAGACCCACATCGTTTTGACAGACTTGAGTGGTAACGTAATCAGCCGTGAAGTCCGCTCAGACGTTCAATGGGGTGAACGCATTACGATTGCTCCACGCTACGAATTGCTGCCAGGAGTATATGCCGTTCGCATCCTCAACGGGACCAACGTAACCAACTATACGGTTCTTAAGAACTAAGAAGCCGTCACTTGACTATCACTTTACCTATGAAAAGCCTCTCCGAATGGAGGGGCTTTTTTATGCTTGCTTATTTGCACAAATCAAACACGGTTTTCACAGGGGCGAAAACTGCTGGTGGCAGTTCCACAAATCGGGTCAACCATCCCGCCATCCCGCCATTCCACAAACCCGGCATTTCTAAAATTCTCACTTCCCTCCCTTCCACATGCTTATGAGCTGTGAAATAGGCTGAAGGATCAGAAAAATCATGCAAATTCAATCGCTCCCTTCCCAAGCCACGAAGAGAAAGGGCTAGTTCGACCGGATTGAAATGCGTACCGGCTGCGAGAAGCCCTTCAGGCAACTCGGATGATTCCGCAATTCCTGGCCTGAAAAACCCGTCGCCATCGGCCACCCAGAAAGGCCCTCCCCCAGCCTGCCCAGCGTTGGGCACTACGCCTGCTACCCGAATGGGACGGTGTAAGTGATACCTCCATTGACCCAAAGACTTTGGCTTTTCCACCCCGCGAACAAAATCGGAAAGCCATCGCCATGCGGCTTCTTCCGCATCGCTCTCACCACGCTCAAGCCGTTCCCACAACGCCTCGCGCTCCGCCTCAAGGTGGATCACGGAGCCCAGCAAAGCACCTCGCCATGCATTGCGGCTTTCATGATGATGGACAGGAACTGCATTGTCTATGTTCCTGACCACCACCAAATCATCCGGCGCATCATTCAGGTTGTCCAATAAAGCGCCATGTCCCCCAGGGCGCAAAATCAACTCACCGCCTTTGAATCGAGCAGGTGCTTTGCGTTCCAAATCCCACGCTAAGGCATCGGTTTCTGGCCTTTGAATTTCCCAGGTCACCCTTTCCCAAGACCGATATTTTTCGGGCAAATTTTGCTGAAAGTCAATCGGAACGGTAAAAATCAAATGGGCCGATCCAAACTGCTGCCATTCTGCCTGATGAGCTTCAAACGCAGTCATCGGCTCCCCAGAGTCTGACACGAAAAAAGGAATGTGCCCTTTGGGCCAGGACCCCATATCCAATTCCCTCATGATTTGATTGGCCAATTCCGCTGCTTGTAACGCGGAATCTGCAGGTTCGGGGGCACGCAACATGGAAGCAAAAGGAAGCTGCTCCCAAATGAGAAGCAACTTCTCAGCCACCTCACCGCGCAAAGGCAAGTGAAGCTCCTTGAACATGCGGGTGGCTGCCCCTGAAGCAGGAATGAACACCACCACCCCTTCCCCCTCTTCCATGCAAGAAGAGGCGAACAAATTGCGTTCATCCCGTTCCATGGAACTCCACTTAGAAATTCCGTTTTGCAGCCGGCAAGGTCCTGAAACAACCCGGTTGTTGTGGCCAGTACGAAGCTTCAACAATTGAGCATCAACGTCCTTTAACTCCCACTTCCGCAGTAGAAATGCATCTCGATCTCTTTGACTCCAGTCCATATCCTTCAAATTTACCCAAACAGAACCCAAGACCCGAT
This sequence comes from Flavobacteriales bacterium, assembly GCA_036825655.1. Classification (GTDB taxonomy): domain Bacteria; phylum Bacteroidota; class Bacteroidia; order Flavobacteriales_D; family Sanyastnellaceae; genus JALQTD01. Next base: position 6,560 of record DAISXU010000022.1, read on the forward strand.
TAACTTTACAACATGCTCAAAGGAAAAGTACTGGTAACGGGAGGAGCTGGGTTCATCGGGTCGCATACCGCAGTGGAATTGTACCAAGCAGGATTTCAGCCGATCATCATCGACAACTTCGCAAATTCCAACCCCAATGTTCTGAAACAACTTGAAAGACTCACAGGCCATCAGATTCCATTTTACGAAGCGGACTGCACCGAATCCGATGCCCTCCATGCGGTCTTTCAACAAGAAGGGGATGTAGCTGGAGTGATTCATTTCGCCGCATTTAAGGCGGTCGGAGAAAGCGTTTCCAATCCCACCGCCTATTACAGAAACAACATTGGATCCACCGCGGCTCTGCTGGATGCCATGCACGCTTTCAAGGTGAATCACTTCGTTTTCAGCAGCAGCTGCACGGTCTATGGCCAGCCGGAGTCCATGGCCGTCACGGAAGAGACCCCCATTCAGCAAGCCGAGTCGCCCTACGGCTTCACGAAGCAAGTTTGTGAGCGCCTCATTCAGGAGCACCACCAAGCCCACCCTGAGGTGCACGCCACTTTGCTTCGCTATTTCAATCCGATTGGATCTCACCCAAGCGCCATCATAGGTGAACTCCCCCTTGGCACTCCCAACAACCTCATCCCATTCCTCACTCAAACGGTTGCGGGAATTCGCTCCGAGCTCACCATTTTTGGGGATGACTACCCCACTCCCGACGGAACCTGTGTGCGAGATTACATACACGTCGTAGACTTGGCAAAGGCCCACGTCGCAGCACTGATTGCCCAGACAAAATCCCGAGTCAGCACATACAATTTGGGGACTGGGAGAGGCGCCTCAGTGAAGGAGGTAATCCGAGCATTCGAAGAAGCTACAGGACTTTCCGTGCCTCATCAAATAGGTCCACGAAGGCCTGGGGATGTCGCCGCCATTTACGCCAACCCACGAAAGGCCCATCTCGAATTGGGATGGAAAACGGAGCTCACCTTGAAAGATGCGCTGGCTGATGCCTGGAGGTGGCAACAGTCTCTTCAGGCATAGAAGAGCATCGTGCCCCCCATGACGACCCACCCCCAAATGAACCCCCAATACACTTCGCTAGGCCGATGGACTCCGAGGGCCAACCTCGCTGTACCGACCAGTCCTGCGACACCAATCCAGAACAAAATCACTGGCAGATTCAGGGAGAAGTGAATTTGACCAGTAGCCCACAGCGCGCCTACTAGCCCGCCTGCCGCTAGGGTGTGCATGCTCAACTTAAACCAGCGCGTAATGAGAATTGAAGTGGCGATTGAACAGACCAACCCCCTCAGCATGGCCAAATAAATGGCAGGAGTATGCACCGCATCCCCACTCTCCAGAACGGCCCAAGTCATCGCGTAATAGACTAAAACCACCAGAAAGGGACGGGTGCGTTGCGTTCGTTCCGTTATCTCGAGGTCACCAATGGCTCCCTTCCTGAACATAACAAACAAGGAAATCGCGGCTCCGAGGGTGTTGATCAGCAGGATGAAGCCCAAATAGAAAAACATCACGGGCTGTTGCCGAAGCACCTCGTCAGCGAGGTACAAGGACAACAACGTTAGCAAAGGCATCATGAACGGATGAAAAACCGTGGACACCGCCCTGGCCCAAAACGGCCCCTTCACAACTCCTTTCGCATTCGAGCCACGGGAATGCCGAGTTGTTCCCGGTATTTGGCCACTGTCCTGCGGGCAATGTTATAACCTTTATCGTTGAGAAGACGACCAAGCTTTTCATCGGTGAGCGGAACTTTTTTGTCTTCGGCCTGAATGGCGTCTGACAAAATCTTCTTCACCTCTCGTGAACTGACCTCCTCTCCAGTCTCTGTCGTTAGGCTCTCACTGAAAAAACTCTTCAACAGAAAGGTGCCATATGGTGTGGCGACGTACTTGGAATTCGCAACCCGAGAAATGGTGCTGATGTCCATTCCAATTTGATCCGCGATGTCCTTGAGAATCATCGGCTTGAGATCCGTCTCATCGCCCGTCAAAAAATAGTCACGTTGGTGCTCAACAATGGCTTCCATCGTGGTAGACAACGTGGCGTGGCGTTGACGAACCGCATCGACGAACCATTTGGCAGCATCGACCTTGGCCTTAACAAATGCAAGTGCCTCACGCTGAGACGCGGAAGCTTTGGACCCGCTGGCATAGGTTTGCATCATCTCCCGGTATTGTGGGTTGATGCGCAAATCCGGGGCATTTCGCTGGTTCAACTGCAACCGCAGTTCATCGTCCTCGACTGTAAGTAGAAAATCAGGGATGACTACCGCCGCTGTTCCCCGACTTGAATCTGCGCCAGAACCGCCTGGCTTGGGGTTGAGTTTTTGAATTTCATCCAGCCCTTCTTTTAGCTCTTCTTCGCTCAGTTCCAACCGCTTCATGATGCGGTCGTAGTGCTTTTTCGAAAAGGACTCAAATTGGCGATCAATGACCCTGAAAGCAACACCTAAGGACCATCGCCGGTCCCGGTCGAGGCTCTCATCCTCGAGTTTTCGGTCGAGTTGGAGCAACAGGCACTCGCGCAAATCCCGTGCACCAACTCCTGCAGGATCGAGGGTTTGGACCAGTTCCAACGCCAACTCCAACACTTCAGCGTCTACCTCTATCCCTTGGGTAAATGCCAAATCATTGACCATGCTGTCGATGTCACGGCGCAAGTACCCCGCCTCATCCAAATTGCCAATGATCAGGGCGGCAAAATCCCGCTGCTCCTCATCCTTCACCAAAAACCCAAGTTGTGATTCCAGAAATTCTCGGAAAGTCGTTCCTCCCGCATAGGGCACCGAACGCTCCTCATCGTCCGCGCTCTGGTTGTGAGCGCTCAACTTGTAATCGGGTGTTTCGTCGTCTAAATACTCACTGAAATCAAATTCCTCCAGCGCTTCAGACGAGTCCTCAACCTCCTCTCCTGGGACCTCATCGGATTCCCATTCATCCCCACCTTCTTCCAAAGCAGGATTCGCCTCCAACTCCTCCTTGATGCGCGCCTCCAACTCCATGGTCGGGACTTGCAGCAATTTCATCAACTGAATTTGCTGAGGCGATAGCTTTTGGAGCAGCTTTTGTTGAAGGCTTTGCTTCAGCATGGGTTAAAACTCGGCGTTTTGCGGCGTCCTCGGGAAGGGGATGACATCTCGGATGTTGGTCATTCCCGTGACGTACATGACCAAGCGCTCAAAGCCCATTCCGAAACCACTGTGCACCGCAGACCCGAACCTCCTCGTGTCCATGTACCACCAAACGTGATCTTCTGGAATGTTGAATTCTGCGCACTTTTTCTGAAGCTGCTCAAGCCGCTCCTCTCGTTGGCTACCGCCAATGATTTCTCCAATCCCTGGAACCAATACGTCCATCGCAGCAACGGTCTTGCCATCCTCGTTGGTGCGCATGTAAAAGGCTTTGATTGCCGCGGGATAATCTGTGATGATCACAGGGCCATTGAAGTGTTTCTCAACCAACCAACGCTCGTGTTCACTTTGCAAATCAATGCCCCATTCCACGGGGTATTTGAACTGCTTTTTCTTGAATGGCTTGGACTGGCGCAAAAGCTCGATGGCCTCGGTGTACGTAACATGTTGGAAAGGGGTCTCTGCCACCCCGCGAAGGCGGTCCCTCAATGGTTGATCGTGGCGATCCTGTTGGGGCATGCTCTTTTCTGCATCCAATTCCCGGTTTTCCAGAAAGGCCAAATCTTCATCGCACTCCTTCAACACAGCCGCCAATACTTCCCTTAAGCACGACTCAGCCAAAGCCATGTTGTCCTTGAGATCCGCGAAGGCCACCTCAGGTTCAATCATCCAAAACTCTGCAAGGTGGCGAGAGGTATTCGAATTTTCGGCGCGAAACGTTGGACCAAACGTATACACTTGGCCCAAGGCCATTGCGCCCAATTCTGCCTCCAATTGGCCACTGACCGTCAGGTTCGCGGCTTTGCCGAAAAAATCCTGACCCAAGTCGACCGTCCCGTCTTCGCGGCGCGGCGGTTGGTCTGCATCCAAGGTGGTGACGCGAAACATCTCACCAGCCCCCTCTGCGTCAGAGCCTGTGATGATGGGGGTGTGCATCTGGAAAAAACCCCGCTCTGTGAAAAACCGATGAATCGCAAAGTTTAGTGCATGCCGCACCCGAAAAACAGCGCCAAAGGTGTTCGTTCGGAACCTTAAGTGTGCTTTTTCTCGAAGAAAATCCAACGAGTGCTTCTTCATCTGCATCGGATAAACTTCCGGGTCGGCATCCCCCAAAACTTCCAGGGTGTCTACTCTCAATTCCACGGCCTGCCCTCTTCCCTGAGATGCCTCCACCACCCCTTCAGCGCGAATGGCCGCGCCTGTTGTGATGCGTTTCCGCAAAGATTCCGGCGTGGCCTCCCTGTCAATCACAAGCTGCAAGGTGCTCAAGCAGGATCCGTCATTCAAAGCGATGAATGTGTCGTTGCGGAATGTCCGGACCCATCCGGCTACGGTTACGTGCTCCCCCATTCGGGATTCGTCACGGAGGTTGATGATGCGTTCGCGTGTCATGCTATGGTTGAAGGCTTAGTACAAAGTAACAACGGGAAATGCGTTGATTGGTTACACATCCAACTTTCCATCTCGCAAGCGGATCACCCGCTGTGTGCAGGCCGCAATGTCCTCCTCATGCGTAACGATGAGGACCGTGTTGCCCGCTTCATGAATCGCAGCAAAAAGCGCCATGATCTCCATGGAAGTTGCGGTGTCCAAATTTCCAGTAGGCTCATCAGCCAAAATCAAGGAAGGGCGATTAACCAGCGCTCGCGCTACCGCCACCCGCTGCCGCTGACCTCCGCTCAATTCGTTGGGTTTGTGATCCATCCTGTCCCCTAAACCGACCTGTTCCAATACTTCTTTCGCACGCGCTTCCCTCTGTGCCTTTCCAATGCCTGCATAAATCAAGGGCAGCGCCACGTTCTCCAGCGCAGAATAGCGGGGCAACAGGTTGAAGGTTTGAAACACAAATCCAATTTCTCCGTTCCGAATTTCTGCCAGCTCATCAGCCGTCATTCCCTCAACCTCTCGACCGTTCAGCCGGTAAGTGCCTGATGTGGGCGTGTCCAAACAACCCAGCACGTTCATGAGCGTGGACTTCCCAGAACCCGAAGGCCCCATGAGTGCTGCGTATTCATTTTGTTCAATGTCAAGGTCCAAACCATCGAGGGCTTGAACAACCTGTTCGCCAATTCGATAAGTTTTACGCAACCCTCGCACAGAAATGAGCGTTTCCTTCATGTTGCAAAGGTATTCCCCGAGTTGTGGAATCCTGACTTAAGTTTGACGTGTCAATAACAACGAGTTACATGAACCAACGGATCCTCACCATTTTGTCCATGTTATGCCTCATCGGCCCTGGCCATTTGATGGCCCAAATTACAGTGGACGAGACCCTAACCGCCGTCGATGTAGTAACCAATATCCTGCTCGGTGAAGGGGTAGAAGTGAGTAACATTACCTTCTCGGGTGACCTGGACCAAATCGGATCTTTTGCCAATAACAACAGCAACATCCTGATCGAGGAAGGATTGATCATGGCCACCGGGTCTTGCTCCAACGTCATTGGCCCCAACAATTCTGGAAGTTCTACCACGGGTGGGGGGAATTTTGGTGTGGGCGATGACGACTTAACTGCCCTGAGTACGTTCAGCACAAACGACGCTGCTGTGCTTGAGTTTGATTTCATTCCTTCTGGTGATTCCATCAAATTCTTTTACTCTTTCGGTTCAGATGAATACAACGAGTACGTCTGCGGCAGCGTCAACGATGCCTTTGGATTTTTTCTGAGCGGGCCGGGCATCAACGGCCCTTTTGCGAACAATGCCGTGAACTTGGCGATCATACCAGATACTGACATCCCAGTCACCATCAATTCCGTCAACAACGGCACGGTTGGAGGATCAGGTACAGCTGCAAATTGCGCTCAAGTATCTCCCGATTGGATGAACAACACGGAGTTTTACATCGACAACGCCACCAACGCGGATCCGAATGCCACCCAGTTGGATGGCTTCACGGTGAAGCTCACGGCAGAAGCGCAAGTTCAGTGTGGCCAGACCTACCACTTGAAAATCGCCATCGCCGACGCGGGCGACACCGCTTTTGACAGCGCCGTTTTCATTGAAGGGGGATCATTTGGCTCGAATTCCGTGGACTTGGTGGCTTCGGCTTCCATTAGCGGAAATGCCGTCTTTTTGGGAGACACCACCGTCGTCGAAAGTTGCAATCAAGCTCTGCTCACAGTGCTTCGTCCTCAAACCGATCTGGAGGAGGACATCGAATTGACCATTTACGGTACTGCGGAGAACGGTGTGGACTATGAGTACATCGACCCGGTCATCACGATGGTTGGTGGCCAGACTCAATTCGACATTCCTGTCATCGTAATTGACGACGGAATTGATGAAGGTCCAGAAACCATCATTGTGGACTACATGTACATCAACCTCTGCGGGGACAGTGTGCTCAGGACGGCCACCTTGGTCATCATGGACCCGGAGCCCATTGTTTTGGAATACGACAGTCCAGTCGGGATTTGCAACGGGCAGGCACTCTTGGAAGTGGACCCCGTGGCGGGCTTTGGGCCGTTCACCTTCATCTGGGACACCTCCCCTGTGGACACCCTGGCGACCAATGTAATAACAACCGAATCAGCTGGCGCAGCGACAGTCGTCGTGGCGGACGTCTGCGGCAATGAAGTTGAAGCGACCATTGGATATGCGCTACCACCACCTTTGGACGTCGACGTCGACCAAGAGAACAATCCCCTCTGCCCTGGCGACGACGTCACCATGAGTTCTGTCATCGTGACAGGCGTTGGGCCTTACAGCTACATTTGGTTTGATGGGGACTACCTTTCGTCTCCAACACCAACGGGTGGAACTGATGACACCGAGGTTTACGATTACACCTCAACCGGTGAAATTTCGTTGGAAGTGACCGATGGATGTGGCCAAACTTCCTACGCAAACTGGAACATTGTTGTCCCCAATTACCCGGCCTTGATGTCTGAATTCACAGACGTCTGTACGGGAGTAGAAACCGCTGCAAACATTGAAGGAGGAACTGGAAGCTATACGTTTCAAACCTACCAGTACTTCGATGTGGACCCATTCACAGGAGTACCGGGTGATTCTGCACTCGTGAGCCTTGATGCAGAATTGGACTCGCTGGTGACCTTCCTTTCACCATTTGGCGTGTTCAGTGCTGGATTTGGCAATGGGTGGCAGTGGGTTTTGGCCACGGACCAATGCGGCACCCAGACGGACTTCTACATCGAGGTGGTGGCGTGCGATACCGAGATACCTAATGTGTTCTCTCCCAACAACGACCAGCACAACAACACCTTCTACATCAAAGGCATTGAAGGATTCCCCAGGTCGAGCATCGCCATCTACAACCGGTGGGGCAATTTGATTTATGAAAACGGCAACTACAAAGGAGGATGGGATGGCCGAATGGGAACGGAGCCGGTAGCTGAAGGAACCTACTTCTACGTCTTCAATCGATCAGACGGTGTGACCTTCCATGGGTCCGTCACGCTGGTCCGTTGAACCAAATTCAAAGCCCCGCCCTCTGAGGACGGGGCTTTTTCATGCCTTAAAGTGCATTCATTAACACACAAAAAAGCCTTCGCATCTGCGAAGGCTCTTGTGGGCGATGAGGGACTCGAACCCCCGACCCCCTCGGTGTAAACGAGGTGCTCTAAACCAACTGAGCTAATCGCCCGATTCCCTCTACCGTCGCAGCGGGAGCGCAAATGTAAAACATGCATCCTTAATTTGCATCCATGTTCCACAATTTCTTCTTCCAAATTCAATCATGGCTTAGGTGGCATGCAACTGCACAAAGTTGGAGGAGGACCCACCCACCCCATATTTTCCGACTCTTCGAAGGGGTGCAAAAACGAGACCAACACCATGATATTGAGGAGGTTCGGCGTGGTTTTTGCACGGACCCCACAGCACTTACCAGTCCCGATGCGGGTGCTGGAAGCCGCCAAAAAAGGAGGGCAAGAACCGTGGCAAACACCGCGAAAATTGCCTTAAAATCTCCGAAGGAGGCAGCCCAAATGGCTGCTTTGGCAAGAGGCTTGAATGCAAAACACATCTTGGAGCTCGGAACGTGCCTCGGAATTACCACGGCTTACCTTGCCAAGTCTGGCGCCCACGTCACCACCATCGAAGCGGATCCGACTTTGGCCGACTGCGCACTCAAGGGATGGAAGCAAATGAAATTGACCCATCACATTGAATTGCACGTCGGCACCTTCCTCACGGTCCTCCCACAGCTCATGCAAGAATGGACTGACTCCAAACACGTTGGTTTTGATTTGATTTTCATTGATGGTCATCACGAAGGAGAGGCTTTGATGCAGTACGTGCATCTGCTGAAGCCGTGGCTAAAATCAGGTCACGCACCGGCAACCATCATTTGCGATGACATTCGTTGGTCAAAAAGCATGTGGGGAGCTTGGGAGCAACTCGCCCCGGAATGGCCCGTGTCAATCGATGCCGGTGTGAGCGGATGGCTGATTCAAGGCCCAAGATTGACGCCGTTTCACAAGGCTGTTAGGATTTAATCCATGCTACCTTTGCACCATGGCTTATCCCCGAACCAATCCAAGGCGGCTTTTCGCACTGGTTGCAGCTTATGTGATTTTTCAATGCGTTTGGTGGGCAAGCCTCTTGATCCGACTGAGAGCTGAATACAGGGACCTGAGCACCGATGTGGGCCTCGAGGACATGCCTGTCGCCCAAGCCAAATTCGAACGGTTCCAATGGATGATAGCAGGAGAAGGTGCCGTTTTTCTTGCCTTGCTCATTTGGGGCCTTTGGTCCATCTGGAGGATCAGTGAACGAGAGCAACGGCAGGCAGCCCGTGAGCGCAATTTCATGCTCGCAGTGACGCACGAGCTGAAAACTCCCATTGCCGTCATGCGTTTGGCCTATGACACCCTGAAGCGTGCCAAACTGTCTAAGGAAGAAGGTCAACAATTGATGGACGAAGCACAGTCTGCTTTGGGACGCCTTGAGACGAGAATCAATGCCATCCTCCAAAGTGCCAGGGTTCATCGTGGAGCTTCAGTCAAGCACCCTGAATCCTTCGATGTGGAAGAAGTGCTCGCCCGAAGCATTCGCAACTTATTGGTTCCCCCCTTCAATCAGCGAATCGTCCACCTCACCCCCTTAGGGGAACCGAAAGGACTTGTATTAGGCGATGTTGAAGCGCTGGAATTGGCTTGGAGCAACCTCATTGAAAACGCCTTAAAATACAGCCCATCGGATCGGGAGGTTGAGGTCCTCTTCGAAGTGACGGAACGGCAACTAACGGTTCACGTAGATGATGGCGGTGTCGGAATTCCTGCAGCAGATCGGCGAACCGTTTTGAAGCCCTTCCATCGCCTCGGTGAAGAGGTGAAGCGGAGTTCAGAAGGCACTGGACTCGGTTTGTACCTTGCCCACGCCATTGTCCAAATGCACAAAGGCCGCCTGAACATCACCCAGAGTTCGCAAGGTGGCACCCGAGTAACAACCACGATTCCCAACCATTCATGAACTCACATTCTCAACCTACTGCCCTCATCATCCTCGACGGCTGGGGAATTGGAAACGGTGACACGAACGATGCCGTCCACATGGCCGCAACACCATTCATGGATTCCTTGTTTTCTTCTCATCCTCATGCCACCCTTCGAACGGATGGCCAACATGTCGGGCTCCCAGAGGGGCAAATGGGCAACAGCGAGGTGGGCCACATGAACATCGGGGCAGGACGCATCGTTTACCAAGACCTTTTGCGCATTGACCGCGCCGTTGCAGATGGGTCATTCGCCGATGAAACTGCTCTCCAAGAAGCATTCCGATTGGCCCAGGACGGAGGACGGAGGCTGCACTTTATGGGGCTCGTTTCGGAGGGAGGGGTACACAGCCAGCAAGCCCACCTGCACGCATTGTGCGAGGCCGCGGCCAAAGCGAACATACAGGACTTCATCGTCCACGCTTTTACAGATGGCAGGGACACCGCACCTCGTAAAGCCGTCCAATACATCGCCAACCTCGAAAAGGTTCTGAGCAAGACGGGTGGACGAATTGGCTCCGTCCACGGACGCTACTTTGCCATGGATCGGGACAAACGTTGGGAGCGTATCTCAACCAGCTACAATTGCCTCGTGAAAGGGGAAGGTGGCCACTATGATAGCGCCGATGAAGGCATCCGAGCGCACTACGCTGAGGACATCACCGATGAATTCATCAAGCCTTTCACTGTGGGACCAGCGGATGCTACAATCAAAGAAGGTGATGTCGTCATTTGCTTCAATTTCCGGACGGACCGATGCCGAGAAATTACCGTAGCCATGACGCAGCAGGCATTCCCTGATTTGGGCATGGCCCCATTGGACCTGCACTACGTGACGATGACCAATTACGACGACACCTTTCAAGGAATTCATGTGATTTATGATAAACCGAATTTGGCAGATACCTTAGGTGAAGTGATCGCTTCTTCTGGGAAGACTCAGATTCGCATCGCAGAAACCGAAAAATACCCGCACGTTACCTTTTTCTTCAATGGAGGTCGAGAAGAGCCCTTCGCAGGGGAACAGCGGTTGATGGCCCATTCACCAAAGGTGGCCACCTATGATTTACAGCCCGAAATGAGTGCCCACGAAATCGTTGATTCCATTGTTCCTAAATTGGAAGCTGGTCAACCTGATTTTGTATGCTTGAACTTCGCAAACCCGGATATGGTGGGGCACACAGGCGTTTTTGAAGCCGTCGTGAAGGCTGTAGAAACAACGGACTCTTGCCTCAGGGCGGTGGTGGAAGCAGGAAAAGCGAAGGGTTATGCCTTTGTCGTCTTGGCCGATCATGGAAATGCTGATTTGGCTCGAAATGCAGATGGTTCACCGCACACCGCTCACACCACCAACCCGGTACCAGTCATCATCATTGGCGAAGGCGTGTCCGCCGTCAAACATGGAATTCTGGCAGATGTCGCGCCAACCGTATTGGACCTGATGGGGATACAGCAACCCGAGACCATGACAGGCCAAAGCTTGCTCGTTAGGGAATAAATCGTTCGCTTGGCAGCGCTTCCGCGACTGTAAAAATGCTACCGGTAACAAGGATCAAATCTTTGGGGTTGGCTGCCGCCATGGCTGCCTTCAACGCCTCTTCCACCCGCTCAAACGTCACACCCATGACTCCCCTGAGCTGGGCCTCAAGGGCCAATTCCGAAGGAGCCTTCGCTCGGGGAATATCGGCTGCACACCAATAGTAGTTCCCTTTTGGCAAGATGGCCCAAAGCGGATCCAACAGCTTATCAGCTACGGTACCAAAAACCACGTGAAGCTGGTCGTATGGCAAGCGATTCAACTCAGCATTGAGTGCCACCAACCCATCCAAATTGTGCGCACAATCGGCCAATACCCGGGCCCCATTGGCCGTGCTTGGCAGCCACTCGAAGCGTCCCCTTTGCCCGGTAAGCTGAGGGTAAATGCGCAAGCCTTCGTCGATGGCCCGGGTAGAGATCTCCCAATCGGGCAATTGGTTGATGAGGTGGCAAATCGACCGTGCCGTGCCTCGATTTTCTACTTGAACTCGGCTGATAGCATGGGCATCCTCCTCCAGTTGGGCGTCATATACTTCAGCCACATTTCTCATCGCATGTTCGTGGATCACGGAAAGCGCCTCAGGACGCATGCGGCCCACGACAACGGGAACACCCACTTTAATGATTCCTGCTTTTTCAGCTGCAATTTCACGAATGGTAGAGCCTAAAAACTGCTGGTGGTCCCATCCGACATTCGTGATGGCGGTGACCAAAGGGTGAGGGAACACATTGGTAGAATCCAATCTTCCACCCATCCCCGTCTCAAGAACCACGACATCCACCTTTTCCTGTTGAAAGTGAGTCAGTGCCATCCCAAAGGTTAACTCGAAAAAACTCGGTTGAATGGCCCGCCAACCCGCTTGATGCTTCTCCACAAAGGACACAACAGAATCTTGAGGCATGCACTGGCCATTGACTCGAATCCGTTCCCTGAAGTCCTTCAGGTGCGGAGAAGTGAACAACCCTACTCGGTAACCCGCGAGTTGCAAAACAGCAGCGACCATGTGGCAAACTGTGCCCTTTCCATTGGTCCCAGCAACATGCACCACAGCCAAATGCTCGTTTGGATGCCCGAGGAGTTCGAGCACCTGGTGCGTTCCATCTAAATCCACCTTGTAAGCGGCGGGACCTTGGCGCTGGAACATGGGCAACTGCGTGAACAGCACCTCCAACGCTTCTTCGTAGTTCATTCTAAAATGTACCGGAATTCGATGTATGCCGTTCTACGAGGAACCGTTGAATTGGGCGCAAAGATGGCTGTCTTTGCTGCTTCTTCAGCGATCCGAACATGGTAGGAATCACCCAAAGTTGAGTGCGTTGGATCGTATTTGGTCGTCAGGACCTTGCCATCCGGCCCCACAGTCAAATTCACCCGGACCACCCCTGAGGCTGTTGGGTCTTTTTCCTGCTGAGGCCTGCCCAGCATCTTTCCTCCATCGCTGATTCCAAAGGTCAAATTTCCGACGGTAGTGCCATTTTCAAACATGTCGCCCTCCTCGTTGCCTTCATTGCCTGCGCCCTCTGCTTCCGACCCTTGAGAGCCGCCACCACCCGATTGAAGTGATGAGAATCGACTCGAAAGGGCCGTAGAAACGCTCTTGTTCGGGTCATCCGGTTCTGGGTCCGTTTCCGTTTCGACGGGTTCTGTGTTCGTTGGAACAGCTACTTCGCTTTGAGCCTGAGTGACGACCTCTTCTACGCTGGACGTCTCCACTGCTTCAGCACTCGCACTTTCCTCCTGCACGGCCTCTTGTACGACCTCTGAAGGAACTTCTGACTCCACATCGCCCGATGCTTCTTGGGTGTTGCCAAAATCCGCTAACCCCACTGCAACGTATTGTTCCCCCGGAGGTGGAATAGAAATGGAGTAAGCTGTCAAATAAAAACAGAGCACAAGCGCGCAAAGGAACAGAACGGACGCCAGACCGGCTGCGCGCCTCCTGTGCGTGCGTTCAACTTGAATTCGCAGGGCTTCTAAAGTGCGGCTCATGGTTTAATTCTTTGCAGGGGCTGCTCCCAACATCACCTTCCATTCGTTGGCCTTCGCCATTCCAATCAATTCCACAGTCAATCCGGTGGGCACAGCCTCGTCCACTTGCAAATACAAAACGTTGTCAGGAGAATCCGCCATCCGCACTTTCAAGATGGATTCCAAATCAGACTTCGCTACGGCTCCACCGTTGACATGGTACGATTCGTCAGCCATGATGGAAACCGTCATCTTCGCCGTTACACTGTTGGTTCCTTTTGCCTTGGGCAACTCGACATTCACTCCATTGGAAACCAACGTGGAAAGAATGACGAAGAAGATCAGCAACAGGAAGACCAAATCCGTCATCGAGGACATATTCCCCGAAACACTCACCTTATTGCGCTGGCCCAAATTCATCGCGCAGGCTCTTCTAAGATGTCAATGAATTCAATGGATGAAGCCTCCATCTTGTGCACCACTTTCGACACCTTGCTCACTAAATGGTTGTAAGCCATATAAGCCAAAATCCCCACGACCAACCCGACGATGGTCGTGATCATGGCTTGCTTCGTGCCACTCGAAATGTCCTCAACACGCACCGTTCCTGCTTGTTCCATGTCCAAGAAGACATTCACCATCCCAATGACAGTGCCCAAAAACCCAACCATCGGTGCGGCACCCGCAACGGTAGCCAAAGAACTCAGGTTCTTCTCTAAATTGTAAATCTCCAGCTTTCCGATGTTCTCAATGGCAACGCTGATGTCTTTCAAATCCTTCCCGATTCGACTGATGCCTTTGTCGAGCATCCGAGCCATGGGCGTCGCGCTGCCTTGGCAGAGGTTTCTCGCTGATTCAAAATTGCCGCTCGAAACGTAATCTTTGATTTTATCCATGAAGTCCGGCGCAACTTTCGAAGCGCGTTGAATGGCCATGAGCCGTTCGAAGAAAACAAACATGGCAATCAATGACATCAAGGCAAGAGGCAACATGATGTACCACCCTCCTTCGAGTAATAGTTGAAGAATGCTGACCTCCACTTCTTGAATGGGTTCAGGAACAGTGGTTTCCGCGCCAGTTGTTAGGCCTGGAGTTGCTTGTAGCAGGATGTTGAGCATGGGAATCAAAAGAAAGGGTCAATTATGCAACGTGAATTTGCATCAATTATTGAGCCAATCTTAGGGTTCAATCGCTTGTTTTCGACGCGAAGCCGTTCACAACCCCCACTCCTATCAGGAGAACATCAGCCAATAGGTCGCTGCTCCAGCAAAGTACCCGAGCAAGGCCAACACGCTGATTTTTTTCAGGTACCAAACAAAATCAATTTTCTCCAACCCCATCACGGCGACTCCTGCGGCCGATCCGATGATAAGAGCGGACCCACCTGTTCCTGCACAAAATGCCAGAAACTGCCAGAAAATCCCATCGCGCACAAAATTCGCTGAGAAAGTACCCGCTTCAACGGCATCAGGGACTACATCATACATTCCCATCGACGCAGCTACCAATGGCACATTGTCTACAATGGCCGAAAGCAAGCCAATGATCACGTTTATGGCGTAAACATTCCCCAAACTCTCACTGAGCCAGCCGGAAGCTGCAAGCAACAACCCTGCTTCTTGAAGCGCCGACACCGCCAACAGAATGCCCAAGAAAAACAACACGGATGCCGTGTCTATTTTGCGCAACACACCCAAAACACTTAGCCCAACCCGGTCTTCGTGATTTTTCGAACGGTGCAGCAATTCAGTAGCCACCCACATCACACCCAACGACAGCATCATGCCCATGAATGGCGGCAAGTGGGTCACGGTCTTGAACACAGGAACAAAAAGCAATCCACCGACCCCCAGAGCAAAAATCAAATTGCGCTCTCCTGGCGTAGTTGGGTCAGAAAGGTGCTCACTTTGAATGGATGGGCGTTCGACTGTGCCTTTCAATGTGAAAGAAAGTACACCCAGCGGCACCAATAAGGCCACCAAAGACGGGAGGAACAAGTGCGAAACAATGACCCCAGTGGAGAGCTGCCCACCAATCCAGAGCATCGTGGTGGTCACATCACCAATGGGCGACCATGCTCCACCAGCATTGGCAGAAACAACCACCATTCCCGCAAAGAGCCAGCGCGTCTCTTTGTCATCAATCAACTTCCGAAGCAGGGAAATCATGACAATGGACGTCGTCAAGTTGTCCAATACCGCTGAAAAGAAAAAGGTGAGAAGGGTCAACGTCCAGAGCAACCTCACCTTGTTGGAGGTGCGAATTCTGTCCGTGATGACCGCAAATCCCTCATGGGCATCAATGAGCTCAACGATGGTCATGGCCCCCATCAAGAAGAAGAGGATTGAACTGATTTCCTCCATGTGGTGCATCAACCGGTGTTCGAAAAATGAACTGAGCACCGGAGTGTGCCCTCCCGAATGCCCATCCTTGAATAAGTTAAATGCATCCGTGAGGTGCTCTGCTGGAGCATGAGTGCCCGTTACAAAAAGGCCCCAACAAACCGTTCCTGTGAGCAGAGCGGTTGCCGCTTTATCGATGTGAAACTTGTGCTCAAGGGCGATGAAGACGTACCCTAAAACAAAAACAGCAAGGATGATAAATTCCATGGTTGTGGTTTCAATTTTGCCTGGTCAAGTTCGTGCAGATGACGACCCTTACCAAATCACATGAGTTGTTCGAGGGCTATTTCAAATGCAGTAGCGCTCACCCCCGTTCTGCTCGGGTTTTTTCTGAACGTAGCCTCGAGTGCTCGACGTATCGTCGCGGACGTATCGTTAAAAATTGCCTGATCCTCCATGTTGACGTCCGCGTCGCTCATCAGGTAGGCGAACACCCTCGCCATTCCACAATTAGCAATGAAATCGGGTATCACGGCGACGTGTTGGTCGGCATGTTCAGCAATGGCACCATAAAAAATCTCAAGGTCCGCAAAGGGCACGTTGGCTCCACTTGAAATCACCTCCACTCCAGCGGAAATCATCCGGTCCAATTGGTTTTGATTCACCAGCCTCGACGCTGCACAAGGGAGAAAAACCTCGGCTTTCACGTCCCAAATTTGGTCATTCACTTCCTCAAATGAAAGCATCCCATCCCGGTTGAGCGTGTTGCCCTTTTTCGTCAAGAACAAATCCAGGACGTCAGCAGGCTCCAATCCCTCAGAATCAATCAACCCACCTGCTCTGTCTATGATCCCGACCACCACTGCACCCGCTTCGGACAAGTAATAAGCTGCTGCTGCACCTACATTGCCCCAACCTTGGATGATGACGCGCTTGCCTTCAACCGAGCCTCCGTAAATGTCATAGAAATGGCGAACGGACTCCGATACCCCAAAACCTGTTATCAAATCAGCAACGCGGTACTTTCGAGTCACATCGGGTGACAACTCCAAATCTTCGACAACTTGACTGACACCTTGGCGAAGGTTCCCGATGCGTCGGACTTTTTGCGCCTCATTCGGTTTGAAATGCCCTGTGAAAACCCCTTCTTGAGGATGCCAAACACCACACGCTTCTGTCATGGGAATGACCTCGTGAATTTCGTCGATGTTCATGTCTCCGCCAGTGCCATAATAATGCTTCAGCAAAGGAGAAACCGCTGCGTACCAACGCTTTAATACATCGGATTTGCGCGGGTCAGCGGGATCGAAACAGATGCCACTTTTTGCACCACCGATTTGTGGGCCGCTGACCGTGAACTTGATTTCCATGGTCTTGGCCAAACTTTCAACTTCACGTTTGTCGAGTCTCGGGTGCATTCGGGTTCCGCCTCCAGCGGCCCCGCCCCTTAGGGAATTGATCACCACCCATCCACGGGCTTCGGTCTCCGAATCATTCCATTCGAATACAATTTCAGGGTCACGGCCCTCATAGCGCTTGAGCAAGTCTTTCATGGTCGATGAGTTGATCGGCGCAGCGAAGATACACCAGGGCCTACGCGTATAAATGCCTCACATCGCCATAAATGCACCCTCCAACGGAATCTCTGCGTGCTCCCGTCACCTTGGACCACGTATTGACCATGCCATGGACCCGCATCCAGGCGAGCAATCCAAATGCGTGAGCTTCTTTGCCATCAATGACTTCCTTCGATGCAGGCAACAGAACGAGCCCCGGGAATTCTTGAATTTGACGCATCAACTCAACATTCCAGGCCCCTCCCCCCGTAATGAGCGCCTTGCGAGGACCAATGGCTGCAGCGACATGAGCGGCAATGTCCGCTGTGATGGTCGCCAAAAGATCCGGCAAAGGGTGAGAATCGAACGCCCGAATCAGGGGCCACCAGTGGGCATCAATCGCCTCACGACCAAGGCTTTTGGGTGCATTGAGCTGATGAAAAGGGTGGGATTGCAAGTGCTGCGCCAGCGCTGGAATAACCTGGCCCTTTGCCGCAAGTTCTCCATTCCAGTCGCAAGGCTGCCCCACCCTTTGGGCCAAGGCATTGAGCAATAGATTGCAGGGAGTGATGTCACAAGCCCAGCGAGAGCCCGAGAAATCTGAGGCACTCATGTTGGCAATTCCTCCCAAATTCACTGCCACCTCCGCCTCTGGAAACAGCATCGCATCAGCAACAGGCACCAGTGGCGCTCCTTGCCCGCCCAAGGCCACGTCCAAACTTCGGAAATCACACACCACGGGCAATCCCGTTGCAGCATGCAGGTGAGCTCCTGAAGCGAGCTGCCCTGTGTAGCCTGACTTGGGGTTATGGAACACCGTTTGGCCATGAAATCCAATGAGTTCTCCACCGGAGAAAGACTGAAGCGCAAGGCCACACCAAGTCGAAAAGGCAGTTGAACATTCCACCCACTCCCGAGCGTCCGCAGCGTACAAGGACTCCAACCGTCTTTTTAGATCATTTGGAAAGGGCACGGAGTCGAATTGGAGTAGCTCACCGAGAACCTTCCCTGAATCCAATCTTTGAAATTGCGAAATGGCGATGTCCAGGCCATCGAGGGAGGTACCCGACATCAATCCAATCACGGTCTGGGGATGAATCGGAGTGGTTTGTCTGGACTTCATGGCTCGAACGGTCTTCAGGGCTGTATCTTCGCGCCTCAACGGATTTGTTTCACCAAGCGAGAATAGGCAATGGACCTCCAACTCACCGAAGAACAAATCGCTGTGCGCGAT